>NZ_AZEU01000312.1 GCF_001435035.1 Lacticaseibacillus manihotivorans DSM 13343 = JCM 12514 | reverse complement strand
CTAGTGGCTGGTGAATAATTTGTCCAAGTTATCTGTAACAGCTCCTTAACCCGTTATCGTTGTATAATAGATGCATAGGAATTCCCGGTATTCCGTCAATCCCCATGCACTTTACACAACCCTATCGGAGGCGTTATCCATGGTTTATCGTCAAACAGTCACGCAACTCTCAATTGAATCCTTTGGTACTGCACTGAGCACACCGCTCAGTGCAGACAACGAGTCGGTTCAGCTTGCGGATCAAATGCCATGGCAGAAGTTAAGCGAGGCATACCAATTGGCTTTTCCTTCGAAGCTTGGCCGTGCTGGTAAACCATTTCGCCTGTTGTATGGTGCTCAGTTGATCAAGCAACGAACTGGTTTGTCTGATCGAGACGTTGTCGAAGCGATTCGTGACACCCCGGCTTATCAATACTTCATTGGTATCCCTCAGTATCAACTTAAAGTCCCATTCGATCACACGGCGCTGGCGTACTTTCGCCGGCGGATCGCGCCGATTTCTGAATTGATCCGCAATATCATGACCGATACGGTTCGGGAACGACTTCAACGCCACTTACCAACCAAGTCGGTGATGATCACCGACGCAACTTGTACTCCGGTCAATATCAAGTTTCCCCAAGATACGCATCTACTTAATCAGGCGAGAACAAACCTAGAAGATGACATTAAAGTCATGGCTAAACAGCTTCAAATTGCACCACCACGGACTTACAAGCGTGAAGCTCACGCAAAGTGGACTGCCTTTTCACGCAAACCACGACGTTGGGGGAAGCTCACACAAAAGCAAATCAAAGCCCAACTTCAATACATTCGTCGCGACTTGCGCTATGTCGATGAGATGATCGACCAAGGTGCGACCTTGACCGCGGCGCGGGCTAAGCGACTTGGCGTCATTCGCTTAGTCTTTGACCAACAAGATTACATGTATCGCAACCACACGCATCGTGTCGAAAACCGGATCGTAAGCTTAAGTCAGCCGGAGATTCGTCCAATCATGCGAGGTAAATCAAAGTCCCCGGTTGAGTTTGGACCAAAGATCGATGTTTCGATCATGGATGGCGTGATTGACATTGAGCGTTTCTCTTTCAATGCCTTCAATGAAAGTGGTGACCTTGGATCGACACTTGATCACTACTACGACGTGCACGGTGAATATCCAGACGAGGTACTGTTGGACACACTGTATCGAACTCGCGAAAACATTGGGATGTGTGCCAACCTTGGTATCCGCGTGAGTGGACCGCGGCTTGGACGTAAACCAAAGCATGTGGATCCAGCACAGCGCCATCAGGATCAAGACGCAGAGAACCGCCGCGGCGAAATTGAACGCCGATTCTCGTTCGTAAAGGGTAATCTCGGATTGGATCTTGTCAAAGAGAAGACCGCAGAGACAATTGCGGTTGCCGTAGACACTGGT
>NZ_AZEU01000048.1 GCF_001435035.1 Lacticaseibacillus manihotivorans DSM 13343 = JCM 12514 | reverse complement strand
AGGAACAAAACGCCGATCTTTTGGAGCAGCTGGCCCGATTTCAACGTTTTGTGTATGGCAATCGTTCAGAAGAGATTCACTCTGAACAAGGCACCCTCTCGAATGAGGATGCCAGTGTTTTCTTCGTCCCAGAGCACACTGGGGATCAAAGCGACCAGAGCGCAACCGCAGCTCAAGTACAAGAACCGAAGAAAAGCAAAGCTACACGCAAA
>NZ_AZEU01000311.1 GCF_001435035.1 Lacticaseibacillus manihotivorans DSM 13343 = JCM 12514 | reverse complement strand
TTATCAATGATTGGCTTCGTGCCAAGATCGAAGCCTTGGTGCCATTCAAGGTTGACGTGATGATCACGGATGCCACAGCGATTCCGGTGAAGATCCGCTATCCCCAAGATACCTCGCTGCTCAATCAAGCCCGCAAGAATCTTGAAGACATGGCCATTGACATGGCGCATCAACTGAATGTCCCTAATCCACGCATGTATAAGCGTGAAGCCAAACAAGTTTGGACGGCTTTCTCACGCCATCCAAAGAGCCAAAAGCAATCCGTTCACAAGCAAGTTAAAGCGCAACTTCAATACGTCCGTCGCGACTTGCGCTACATCAATGAATTCATTGATGTAGGGGCAATCTTAACCGCCAAACAAGCAGTACGCTTGGGTGTCATCCGAATCTTGTTTGACCAACAATGGTATATGTTTGAACACAAGATTCACCATGTCGCAGACCGGATTGTTAGTCTCCAACAGCCTTATATTCGACCGATCCAGCGTGGTAAGGCGAAAGCCAAAGTTGAGTTTGGGGCCAAGATTGACGCATCGTTAAGTGAGGGCATCGTTGATATTGAGCGTTTCGAATTCAGGGCTTTCAATGAGAGTAAAGACTTTGAAGCGACCTTGGATCATTACTTCGACTTGCATGGCCATTACCCAGATGA
>NZ_AZEU01000310.1 GCF_001435035.1 Lacticaseibacillus manihotivorans DSM 13343 = JCM 12514 | reverse complement strand
GTCCTTTAAAGTAATTCATGCGCACAATCCCTCTTTTCTTGTCACTCAGTATACTAGAATGAAGTTGCCAGGCAAACTTTGCACCAGAGCCGTTCACATTTGTAAGGTGGTTTAGACGCGCAATTCATAGCCCTTTCCTATACTAGGAGGATCATGATGATTATTTTGAAAGATGTTTTTGTTATATTTGTCGCAGTAGAGGCGTTGCTCATTATGTTGCTTGAAATGTTTGGCACGCAAACTAAAATAGCACGCAACGCTTTCGACTTGTCGAAGAAATACTTGGCAATTAAAGAAGCACGCATGTCAATGGCCAACCAAGGCCTATACAATGGCTTCGTTGGCGTCGGTATCGTATACGCCCGATATGGTCTCACTGGTATGGCTTCGCTTCACGTCCAAGTCCTATTTATAGGTTTTGTTGTAATTGCTGCGCTGTTCGGTTCTGTAACAGCAAACAAAAAGATTATTTTCACGCAAGGAGGGCCCGCACTTTTTGCGCTTGGCTTTCTCTTGTTTGCGAATTAAATCACGGAATAGTCCATTTGTGATACGATATTACACTAACCCAAAGTAAGCTTGCGCCCATATGGGGCTTTTAAAACTTGCGGAAGCGAGCTTGACGTCTGGCTAATAATTCTTCCGGCGGCAAATTTTGTAACATCTCAAACTCTTCAATTAATGCTGCTCGTAACTGCCTAGGTAGTGGCTGTTGAACTAGGCCACCATATCTTCGACCCTTGTAGTAAATTTATAGCGAATTTGATAGGCCTCACCCTCGAATTTACCCAAAATTAAAATTGGTATAGCAAATACCCTTAACAAGGTCAGCACATTGCTCAAGACGATGGCCGCGTCAATCTTGACGGCCAGTGATTCAGCTGTCCGAGTGTTCACCAAGTCAAGCCCCAGCGTGCCCTTCATAAAAGCAAACCGGCGTTCAATGGTACCTCTTCGATTCTCGGCATCAGTATCCTCACGCTGTTTCGCTGCATCAACGTGTTTTGGATGCCGGCCAAGCTTCGGACCGCAGATTCGGATACCCAAATCCTTACACAGCTTTAGGTTCTCCCGATTACGGTACAGCGTATCGGCCAGTACTTCATCCGGATAATGTCCATGAAGGTCGTAATAGTGGTCTAAAGTTTCCGCGAAGTCTTGGCCCTCAGAGAATGCGGTGAAATCAAAACGTTCAATGTCGACTACGCCTTCACTTAACGAACAGTCAATCTTCGCCCCAAATTCAACTTTAGCATTGGCCTTACCACGTTGAATTGGGCGAAGATACGGCTGTTGGAGACTAACAATTCGGTCTTCAACGTGGTGAGTCTTGTGGGTATACATGTACCATTGCTGGTCAAATAGAATTCGAATCACGCCTAAGCGAATCGCTTGTTCATCTGGTAGAGTCGCACCCTGATCGATGAATTCGTTGATGTACCGCAAATCACGGCGCACATATTGAAGTTGGGCCTTGACCTGTTTATGAAAGCCACCACGCTGTTGCTTTGGATGTCGTGAAAATGAGGTCCAACAATGCTTCGCCTCGCGTTTGTACATGCGTGGGTTTGGCACACCAAGTTGGTGTGCCATATCGATCGCCATCGCCTCAAGATTCAGCCTTGCTTGGTTGAGGAGGACGGTATCTTGAGGATACTTGATTTTGACTGGCACTGCGGTTGCGTCGGTGATGACGGTGTCCACTTTGAATGGGACCAACGCTTCGATCTTGGCGCGTACTGTATCATTCATGATATTCGTAATCAGCTCGGAGATATCGGCAATTCGTTTGCGAAAGTGTGCCAGGCTGGAATAATTGAACGGCTCAACCGCTTTGTATTCGGACAACCCGATGAAATATTGAAGTGCGGGTGTATCACGAATTGCCGCAACCACCCCACGATCAGTTAAACCCATCCGTTGTTGGATCAAGATTGCCCCATAGAGTAAACGAAATGGTTTTGCCGCACGTCCCGCATTTTTGGCGAACTCCAATTGGTATGCCTCATCGATAGCTTTCCAGGGCATGACCTCCGCCAACTGGACCCACTCATTGTTAGAGCTAAGTGGGGTACTTAAACCGGCACCAAAGGATTCAAATGACAATTGAAGCGGGCTGTGACGATAGACCATACGATAACCTCCGAGTAGGTTCCCAAAAAATGCAAGGAAAATGCAGGAAAGCAGCTAATTCCAATGGATTTATTATACCGCAATAATGCATATATTAGCTTAACTGCCTGAATTATAGAATTTTTAAGCAGTCACTATGTACTAAGTGTCACACAGATCGAAACCATAGAGCCGGCGGCCCTCTTTATGCGCTATTTGAGCAAAAAAAGACAATACCACCGCTTAAAAATGCCACATATTATGAATATGTTGCGTAATCGATTGCTTACCGCTTTTCCTGAGGCGCATTTCACCTATGGCTACATCACAACGGTTCAGCGAAAAAAGTTGGGTTTGGCAAAAGCGCATTATCGCGATGCTGTAGCAATCAGTGGAATTCAACAAATTATTGAAGAGCCAAACTCAGTTGTGATGTTTGATCAGTTTCGGACGAAAAAACGATCATTGCATGAAGCAACGGCACGCAGGGGGCGAAAGCAAAAGAACGCTACTCAAAAACGAGTGAAAAAGAATACGAAGCCTGGATTATTCATAGAATTTCAAAAAAGCAGCGCAATCCCACGATTCACAC
>NZ_AZEU01000047.1 GCF_001435035.1 Lacticaseibacillus manihotivorans DSM 13343 = JCM 12514 | reverse complement strand
CCACTTGCATCAAAGCCTGAAATGCGAATTGGTTATATTGTTGTTGAAATGAAATTGGGGCTTTGCTTGTGAATGATTGTCCTGTAGAATTCATATTGGAGTTGATCTTCTGTATTTTGTGAGTTGTGGTGACTACAAGTATACAGGGGCAACTCTGTTTTTGTATCGTCAATCGCCGGATTTTCGTGCATAAAAATAGCGTCAAATAATTTCGGTAGTCCGGCAGATCGGGGCTGGAATTATTTG
>NZ_AZEU01000309.1 GCF_001435035.1 Lacticaseibacillus manihotivorans DSM 13343 = JCM 12514 | reverse complement strand
TTTTGTTATGCGGCGGTTGCGATGTCTTTGGTTTGATACCAGGCCAGTTCAAGTTTGATTCGGTCAATGAAGTGACGCCAGTTTCGATAACCGTACGCCGTGTTCTTGATTTTCTTAATGCGTGAGATCATACCTTCTAAGAAGCCATTCGAATAAGGTGATTCAACCGCGTTGAGGACGGCCTTGCGATGTTTCTTCAGTGAGGCGATTGGCGTATCCATGGCGTTATCAAGTTGATGATAAGCGCGTAGCTCTTTTTCGAACCCGCTTGTATCATGGTTTTGGAGCGACTTTAATAAGCCTTGGTAGGTGTCGTATGCGATCCGGAAGTGATCATCCAAGTCGAGACACTCCATGACCAAGTTATAGTCCGTTTGGTAGTAACCAACGCTGCTGTGATAACGTGGGGTGACCTTCTCCAG
>NZ_AZEU01000308.1 GCF_001435035.1 Lacticaseibacillus manihotivorans DSM 13343 = JCM 12514 | reverse complement strand
TCACGACGGATTATCGGCTATTCGTTCTCAAAAAAGATGGATACTGATTTAGTCTTAAAGACCCTTGAAAGCGCGGCTAAAAATCGAACCATTACTGGGGACCGGATTATCCATACGGATTTAGGATCACAGTATACCAGCGATGATTACAATCAACGTTTAACTGAGCTACATATCCGCCACTCATACAGCCGTAAGGGTTGTCCGTATGATAATGCGCCAATGGAATCCTTTC
>NZ_AZEU01000046.1 GCF_001435035.1 Lacticaseibacillus manihotivorans DSM 13343 = JCM 12514 | reverse complement strand
AATTTCATTTCAACAACAATATAACCAATTCGCATTTCAGGCTTTGATGCAAGTGGCCTGTCCAAAGTGTCAAAACCCAGCTGGTATCACTCGGCATGGGTCTTATTTGCGTCAATTTTATCTGACCGCCAGTGAACGAATCAAACTTACGGTGACGCGAGCGCGTTGCCATGCGTGCAACTGCACGTTTGTGCTCTTACCCGCAGGCGTTACGCCGTACAAGCGATACATTCTAGAGACCATACTCAAAGCCTTACGGCTAGCCCGTGGCAAATCAATTTACGCAATCGAAAATACCCTAGATATCTGCGCGAGTACCATCCGTAGATGGCAAATGCAATTTGAAAAATGGCATAAAGTCATGTATATCAGCCATGAATTAAGCAAAATCCATTCCGCAGAAGAACTTGGATCAATGTATGCCCTTGAACGACCGGGGCGCCGCTTTATGCAAGTTATTTCGGCATGGACGCCGCTATTTCATCGCATTTAGAGAAATCACATAGTTTACCCTTAGCGACGACAGGACCAACGATTATGCTTACAGCATCCTAAAAAATAGAGGTGCAAATACATGGACGCAGATCGAATCGAAGACGTTGCCTTGTTTCGTTATGGGCTGATCCACCCCATTGTCACAGACGCAACACAAGGTGAAACTAAGCAAGCTTATATGAAGCGCATTGCCGTGACTGAACAGATGTTACCTAATGGTAAGCGAGGATACGTTGGCGTTGGAACGTTGAAAGAATGGACGACAAACTATCGTAAATATGGACTAAAGGGACTTAAACCCAAGCAGAGAAAGGATACCGGGATCAATCGACGATTAACTGAAGAACAAAAAGACGAGATTATTCGGTTAAAAACTCAAAGTCCTAATCGTCCGGCCACAGTGATCCGTAAGCGAATGATGATGACCGGATATTTCGCCGAAGGCGCACCGTCTGAAAGCACTATTCAGCGTTTCGTTGCCAAGATTACACCAGAACTTCGTCGGAATAGCATTGAAGACATGCGCGCTTTTGAAATGAAACATATTAACGAGCTTTGGCAAATCGATACAACACATGGTCCTTTCATCTTAGCTGGTGGACGTAAACGAAAAGTCTACATTGTGGGGATCATTGATGATGCCTCACGGTACTTGGTTGGCTGGGGCATGTACTTTGAAGACAACGCCGTGAATGTGCAGCTAACGCTCAAGCAAGCAATCGCGACATACGGAAAGCCACGGCAACTGTACGCAGATAATGGCAAACCCTATGTGAACAAGCAATTAGCTTTGATCTGTGCAGAACTTGGAATTGGTATGCGCCATGCGGCGGTCTATCATGGCAATCAAAAAGGCAAGATTGAGCGATGGTTTGGAGTGATGAAGCAGCAATGGATGGCCGATATCAACTACGATGAGTATCAGTCCTTGGATGCCCTTCGGGCTGAGTTTGCCAAGTATGTCCGTGATCGTAATAATCAGATCAATCGCAGCCTTGGTGAGCGCGTGACGCCAATGGATCGCTTC
>NZ_AZEU01000307.1 GCF_001435035.1 Lacticaseibacillus manihotivorans DSM 13343 = JCM 12514 | reverse complement strand
GAATCCTTGATAGTGGTCTAGGTTGTTAAGCCATGCGTCGGTAGTAATCGCATGGTCGAAGATAGTTCAGAATACGTCTGGGACGATGGTTCAGTGCTGATTGGACTGCTTGGATCTCAACCAGCGTAACGTCCCTGAGAGACTTTCCCTTCGGGAAGTACTCCCTGAGTAGTCCGTTGGTGTTCTCGTTAGTGCCGCGCTCCCAAGGCGAGTATGGATGAGCAAAATAGATCTGGGTTCCAACGATCTCCGACAGCTTGGCGAACTCGGAACCATTGTCAAACGTGATACTCTCAAACTCCTTGGCACCGTAATCGTTGATCGTGTCCTGCAAGGCTTTAAGGCAGGTGTCCGCATGATAGTCAGGTATCTTAACGATGATTTCAGTTCGGCTGTACCGTTCTGTGAGCGTCATCAGCGCTGGCTCATCAGCCGAACGAATACCTTTGACCAAGTCGCCTTCCCAATGTCCCACGCCTGTACGGTCATTCACGGCCGCAGGACGCAGCTCGATTGAGTCGCCGTATATCTTCTTGTTCTTGCGTTTGTGGGCGTTCTTATAGCCTTTGACGCGGCGTCGGAGCTTCTTGGGGAGTGTCATGTTGTCTAGTTCAAGCAGCCCGGCATCGATGTAGCGGTACACGGTAGTCGTTGAAGGGCAAGACTTACCCTGGTCGCGATAGAAGTGTACGAAACTATCAACGCTGTGCACGCGAGGCTTGCGGGTAAGCTCCTTGGTGAGAGCTTTGAAGAACGCACGGCCGGTTTTGAGAAAGGCGTGGTGTCCGGTTCTGTCGCGTTTGCGGTCGTGTATGGCTTGGGCAGTTTCCGCAAGATAGACTTGATGCGAGTGACGCTTCGAGTCGAG
>NZ_AZEU01000306.1 GCF_001435035.1 Lacticaseibacillus manihotivorans DSM 13343 = JCM 12514 | reverse complement strand
TGCGCCATACATCCAGTGCGGGTGATCGCATCATCAAGCTTGTTATAGCCTGAATAGCCATCACACTGGAGTACGCCAGAGAAGCCTTCGTACAATTCTTGAGCGAACGCTCCGGCGCGTGTGGCATCATACGCGTAATAGACGCCAGGTTCATTTGATGATTGCACCGAGCGCATCACCCACATATAGCCATGCGACCGCCCGGATTTACGTGGGTCACGGATCGCCTTATATGGCGTTTCATCACCTTGTAAGAACGGCTGCGCCACCAAATGTTCCCGTATGAGATT
>NZ_AZEU01000045.1:10414-44692 GCF_001435035.1 Lacticaseibacillus manihotivorans DSM 13343 = JCM 12514 | reverse complement strand
AGTTCATCTCACGGTGTCGTGCCATGGGGTGGCTAACTTGTTCTTGCAATTTGCGTCAGTTATTGAATAAACAAAATGCAGAATTTTATGGCAATATCGTCGTTTATTTACACATGCGCGGTAAGCTCAAAAATAATATCCAAATAGAAACTGATTTGCTCGATTTACTCAACGATTTGCTTGACGCCCAAGCCAGCGGCCAATCTGCAGCGGATTATTTCGGCACAGCGCCCGCTGGTGTCGCCAAAGAAATGTTGCGAGCTTTGCCCAATGATTGGCACAAGATTCGCCGAGTCACGCTAACTGGTGCCATCGGGTATGCGGTGTTACTTTGCTTACCAAGTTTGATCATCCCCAGCGAGCCAGTCGATGTGGGGAAACTTCTGATTGGGCTGATTGGCATCGGGATTTTTATCTTGGCGTTTTCATGGGGGTTAAGCAAAATTGCGTTCGCTAAACATCAATGGTTGATCTCAGGTTTAATCATCATCCTGTGTGGCGGCGCAGGAGCATTGATTCCAACCACGTTTGTTTCACTCAGTACCCCTTTCAAGCTGACATTATCAACGCCTGTCGCCATCACAATCATCGTGTTTTGTCTGATTGCGGCTGGTTTTCAGTTCAATTCAGATCGCAAAAAATTTCGCTTCTTCCCGATCGCATTGACCTTCTTCTCAGTCGAAATTGTATTTGGATTATTAGGAATCCTAGTTCGTGTTCCCTTCACAGCAACTTGGCTCAAACAAAACGATCATGTCATTTGGTTTCTGGTCGGTGGCGTGCTGTTATTGATGATTATCCCATTTAGTTTGATGGGTTGGCAGTTTATTCAAGGCATCAAAGCGAATCGTAACCGTCAAATTTAGTTCAAAAAAGCGCCGTCGCAATTTCACTTGCGACGACGCTTTTGTATTAGTCACTAAACGCCCGATCATATTGTTGATTAAACCAAATCGCGGATTCCTCATCTGGCGAGATGACCACGATCGTGTCATGCCCGGCTAACGTCCCGACCACTTGGGCAAACTTGATGTCATCGATAATGGCGGCTAACAAGTTCCCGTTAGATGGCAAGGTTTTGATCACGTTCATGAATTGGACCCGGGTAATGGATAAGCCCACTTCGCGAATGGAATTACCTAAACGCTCCAGTTGCGATTCGCTATCTCCACGAAAAATGGTATATCGCAAGGCGCCGCTGGCATCTTGGGCTTTGACGATGCGCAGTTCGCGGATATCGCGAGAAATCGTCGCTTGCGTGGCTTCGATACCAGCGTTTTTCAGCTCCGTTAACAATTCGTCTTGGGTGCTGATCACTTTTTGGTTAATAATACGCGCCAAAGCGTTTTGTCGTTGGGATTTATTCATGAATGACCCTCCTGATGAATATCTATGCATATTGTAGCACACGAATACCGAAAAAAATACCCGTTCGCCGTGAACGGGTATTCCTCAAATTACATTTCAGCTGGGGCTTCAACGCCAAGCAAAGCCAAGGCAGAAGTCAAAATGGTGCTGACGGCTTTGACCATGGCCAAACGAGCTGGTAATTCGGCATCATCGACCAAGACTTTGGAGTTAGCGTAGTATTTGTTGAAGGCTTTGGCGAGTTTCAACGCATACTTAGCGATCACAGAAGGTTCGTAAGCTTTAGCAGCGCGCGCGATCACGTTTGGATAATCGCCTAACGCTTTGAGCACATCCCAAGCAGCCGGATCTGTCAACGCCACGTCTGCGGCAGGTTGTGTGTCCGTCTTGCGCAAAATACTGTTAGCCCGCGCGTTGGTGTATTGCACATAAGGGCCAGTTTCGCCTTCAAAGCGCACGACTTCTTCCAAGTTGAAGTCAAAGGAATCTAAACGTTCGTTCTTCAAATCATGGAAGATCACGGCACCGACACCGACTTGGTGCGCAACCTTGTCAGCGTTGGCCAAGTCAGGATGCTTTTCAGCGATTTGTTTCTTAGCCAATTCGATGGCATCATTGAGGACTTTTTCCAGTAAAATGATATTGCCTTTACGAGTGGACAACTTCTTACCACCAGAAGTGATCAAGCCAAATGGAATATGATGGATATCATCCGCCCAGTCATAGCCCATTTCTTTGATAACGGCTTTAAGTTGGTCGAAGTGTTCGCGTTGTTCGTTGCCGACGACATACAGGCTTTGGACAAAGTTGTATTCGTTGTGACGGTAGAACGCCGCAGCCAAGTCACGGGTCATGTAAAGCGTGGCACCGTCAGACTTTTTGATCAAGGCTGGGTTTAAGTCGTATTTTTCCAGGTCGACGATTTCAGCGCCTTGAGAAGACTTCAACAAGTGCTTGTCTTCAAGTTCGTTGACCACGCCATCCATTTTATCGTTGTAGAAAGCTTCCCCATTGAAGGAATCAAACTTCACGCCAAGCATGTCATAAATGCGGGTGAATTCTTTCAAGGATTCTTCACGGAACCATGACCACAATTGGTGCACTTCTGGATCGCCATCTTCAAGTTGTTTGAATACGGCGCGGGCTTGGTCATCCAAAGAGGGGTCGGATTCAGCTTCTTCGTGGAATTGCACATAATATTTCACTAAGTAGTGGATCGGGTCTTTTTTGACGTCGGCTTCAGAACCCCACTTGCGATAAGCCACGATCAGCTTCCCGAATTGGGTGCCCCAGTCGCCTAAGTGGTTGATCTTAATTGGGGAGTAACCCACTTTGGTCAAAATGTTGGCCAAGGCATTGCCGATCACCGTCGAGCGCAAGTGACCCATGGACATTGGCTTGGCAATGTTAGGGCTGGACATGTCGATTGGGACATTGCCGGCACCTAATTGCAAATCGCCGTAGTGTTCTGGATCGTCCGCAATGCTGGTCAGGGTGTCATGAGCAAAGCTGACTTTGTCTAAGAAGAAGTTGACGTAGCCACCGACTGCTTTAACTGCTTCAAAAGGCTTAGCGTCGATTTTTTCGACCAAGTCTGCAGCAATCATCTTAGGCGCTTTGTGATAAACCTTGGCCAACGCAAAGGTTGGGAAAGCATAGTCGCCTAAATCAGATGTTTTTGGGGTTTCCAATAATTGGGCGATTTGGTCTGCACTTAAATCGTCACCGGTCGCTGCACTCAATGCTGATACGACTTGTTGTTTGAAGTCCATAATTTTTTCCTCCTTGAATACGAAAAAACTCGTCTTTTGCAAAAATTCTGCAAGAGACGAGTTTCCCCGCGGTACCACTCTCATTGACAAATTGTCCACTCGATATTGAACTGTTCACACAGGTGCGCCTCTAGCGACCGTAACTGCTCACACCACCCGCAGCTTCACTGAACCGGTATCGCTAGGATCTTCCTGATAAATTAAAAAACTGACGCGATGCTCGCGTCAGTTCTGCAGCGGTTGACGAGAATCGAACTCGCGACGCCAGCTTGGGAAGCTGGAGTTTTACCACTAAACTACAACCGCAACAACGTTTATTAGTATAGCAAGCAGGCGATCGTTTGACAAGGGGAAATTTCACAAATCCACTATTTTGCAAAAACATGCAGTTGACATCCAATGGAAAGTATTGGCACTTTTAGTCAGCAAACAACCCGTGTTTACCCGTCGTTAACACCTGCATCAAAAACATAGAATTCCTGTTAATATTAAAATTTACTCATATACTTGCTCATAATTTTAACCGTGCTATAATAGTATGCAGAAACTATCATTTCGCTATGCCAAAAGCTAAGCGATCCAAAGGAGTGACGATCATGGCAGACAAAACCCGACGTTATTATTTCGCCGCGCGCAATGAAGAAACCGCGCACGGCTACGAAATCAGTTTTGTAAATATCCCCCAAGCGCAAGCGGTTGGGGCGACCTATGAAGAAGCCGTCTATTACTCCTACCGCGTGCTAGCCGACTTTTTAAGCCACTTACCAAAAGACGAAGCCGCCTTAACTGCCTACACCCACGCCACATTACCGGCTGCTAAAGCGGATAATGTGTTTTATTCACTGGTCAGTGTGACCCCAGACTTTGACCCGCATAAAATGGTCACCCACTTCACCTTACCGCAAGCACCACCAGCAGAAATTCGCCGCAAAGCTAGCCAATTGGCCAAACTCGTGCATCATCAAAACAAAGCGCGCGAAGCAGCCAATTCCTAATATGAGAGAGAAGCCGAACATTCAAAATGTTTCGGCTTTTTTAATCCGCAAATTACTAGTCAAAGTTGGCAAGATGTGGTTTAATATTTGCCAAGGTCTACATCTGACAGCAGGTCAGATGGACATCAACCTCAAAGGAGTGTCCGAGTTGACGAGTTTAGCCTCTTCGATCCAAAATTTTCACTTCGATAATGTTTTGATGAATGCCAGCGGCGTGCACTGCATGACCACGCAAGAATTGGATGAGCTTTACGCCAGTCCTGCCGGCAGCTTTGTGACCAAATCCGGCACGCCTAATGCCCGCGTTGGCAATCCTGAACCGCGCTACCACCAATTGGAACTTGGCAGCATCAACTCCATGGGCTTGCCGAACAACGGGATCGATTATTATCTCGATTATGCTTTAGACTTTCAGGCCAAGCACCCCGATCACCCCATTTTCCTTTCGGTTTCCGGCATGAGCCCATCAGATTACACGTTGTTGGCAGAAAAAATCCAAGCCAGCGATTTTAACGGCTTGACCGAATTCAACCTCTCTTGTCCCAACGTGCCCGGCAAGCCGCAAATTGCTTATGATTTTGATACCACTGAGCAGATCCTCACCGACTTATTCAAAATCTTTACCAAGCCAGCCGGCGTGAAGCTGCCACCATTCTTTGATCTCGCACAATTCGATCAAATGGCGGCGCTACTGAATCGTTTCCCATTGACGTTCATCAACTCGATCAACTCTTTAGGTAACGGCTTGATGATCGACCCTGCCACTGACACGGCGTTGATCCGACCAAAAGGCGGCTTTGGCGGCATCGGTGGCGCTTATGCTAAACCGATTGCCTTAGCCAACGTCCGCGCCTTCCGCCAACGCTTGCGCGACGACATTGCGATCATTGGCACTGGTGGGGTCACCACCGGCCGTGACGTGTATGATTTAATTCTTTGCGGCGCAGACATGGTACAACTCGGAACGGTTTTACAAGTGGAAGGCGTCGCGTGCTTTGACCGCTTGAATCACGAGCTCGAAGCTGTGATGGCTGAAAAAGGCTACACCACGCTTGACGATTTTCGCGGCAAACTCCAAACTATCCAATAATGTGTAGACAAACAGGCTGAGGCCTGTTTTTTTGTAATCAAAAACGACAAGCATTTTGCGCCTGTCGTTCGATGATTTTATTTGAAATAGTAACGCGCGGTTTCCAATGCACTGGTAGCCATCACATGGTTGCCATATTCAGAAAGCTTTGCTGATGAAACTGTGGCTTTGTCGCCATATTCCATTGCCACCGCTAACTGATCGCGCATTTCTTGATCAGAAATTTGGTTGTGATAGAAGGTCAACACCAAATAATAGTCGCCTTGATATTGATACAAGTCGCTAGAAGCCCCTTCTAAGCGCAAAATTTTGGCCATGCTGATCAGATCTTCAAAACTGGCTAACTTCAAGACGGTTTCGTGAAGCTTGGTGCCATCTGCATCGATGAAGCTACCTTCATCCACCGCAGCATGATCATCCGGCGTATCTGTCGCCATCAATTGGCGGCGAATAAAATCTGGCACATCTTGGGGATCATCTAAGCCATCTGGGTCATCAGTTTCTTGATCTCCAACATTTTTGCTGATCAAAAGCTCCAAGCCTGCTTGGCTAGGCATCACTTGGAAGGTCACAGCTGCATTACTAGAAAAGCTGTGATCTTCATCGACTTCATCCAAGATACTATAGAAGAAACTTTCAATTTGGTCATGGTTTCCGAGCAAGTCCAACACGGTGATGCCGCGCTGTGCCAAGTCGTCGTTGCCTAACAAAACGCGGATCGTGTTATCGTCGATGCGTTCCATTTTCATGATTGCTGCACCTCACTTCAAACGAATCAATTCGTCAACTACTGACATTATAACATTACGCCAGTGTACAGCAATGAGTTTCTTAATGCAAAAAATTCCTGTCACTTGTCACGCCTTGATCACAATTGCCGTCTAGCATCGTAAGTATCTATTTCATCTTCTAACCAGTTATACCAATAAGCCTTGCGGCCCGAAAAGCTGTGAGCTCCGACAAAAAGTACTCCGGCGGGCTGATCATGGAACGCAATGACGCTCGTCGGATCACTCGCAAAAACCGCGAGTGGATTTGCTTCTCGCTGGGCTCTACGCGGTAAACCGCTAAGAGCCCCACGGCTGATGCCCAGCCCGCCTCCGCACTTGTTATCTCCGCTCACAGCTTTTCTCGTCAGATATGACTAGATTACAAATTAAACACGCTGACCTTACCGAGTGTCATATCAACGTTGGCATCACGCATTGCGTGGCCATCAGGTGCCAGTGGTACACGTAAGACCCATGGAGGAACTGAAATCATCGAACGTGGCAGAAATACTAGTTGAGACAGTGGGCTTCTGGCTCAGCTAATATTTCAGGCAAATTTCAAGACAAGTGGTTTTCTTGGCTCGAAATTTAGGCAGAAGAACATCGGCGGTTTGTGCCGATTTCTGGAGCCGGCCGGCCACGAAAGATGATTTCAGTTCCGAATGGGTCTGGAGTGTACCACTGGCACCTGATAGCGGTATGAGACACTATCGATGCCGGATATCAAAAGTGACCAAGACGATTACCGTCTCAGCCACTCGGTCCAGTATGATTAATGGTTCTCGCCTCCCTAAAATCCGGCTAAGAGTTGAGCTTGTTGCAAAGCCATTGCGCGCACATCCCGCGGCAAAAAACGGCGGATCTCATCAGGGTGAAAACCAATTTGTACGCGACGTTCATCGACAATGATCGGTCGACGCAGTAAATGGGGTTCGCGAATGATCAAATTGATCATTTGAACCGTGGTTAAATCATCCGTCGTGATCCCTAAACGCAGGTAGGCTTTGGAGCGCACCGAGAGAATATCATCAAAGCCGCGTTCTGATAGCACCAACAAATGTTGCACTTCTGCTTGGGAAAGCCGATCAGTATCTAAATTGCGTTCAATAAACGGAATGTGATTGTCTTCAAGCCACGCACGCGCTTTGCGGCTGGAGGTGCAACCAGTGGAAGTATATAAGGTGACCGCCATAAGTATCACTCCTTTAATTTTGAATGCGGTTTCTATATGTTTAATTATATGCGAAGTAATATCGAAAAAACAATCATTTTCAGAAACTTTTCATTCATAAAAGTGAACTAATGTAAAAATAATGTAACTGTGCGATTTTGCACATGTACACGGAATCTAAGTATAATCCGCGTTAAATAAATAAAAATGCGCCAGCCATTTTCTGACAGACGCATTATTAGATATTTATTTTATAGGTATTAGATATCAAAAGCGGTTTGCTCTGACGCCAATGTGACTTGACGTTCACCAGCAGTGGCTTGCGCTTGTTGCTTCAAGACATCAAGTGGTAATTCTTGCGGCAAGTGGGTCAACACCAGATGCTTGACGTTGGCATCCTTGGCCAATTCCCCCGCTTGTGGCGCGGTTAAATGCCAGCGCGGTGCCGGCTTGTCCGCCAAGAAATTCGTATCCGCTAATAACAAATCTGCATCTTTGGCAAATGGCGCCAAGCCGGCAAAGGCCCGCGTATCAGAAGTATTGACCAACACTTTGCCGGTAGTTTTTTCAAGAATACGTACCGCAAAGGCTGGTACTGGATGTTCAGTTTCCAAGAACGTTAACTTGAACGGCCCCAGATCTAAGGTCGTATCTTGGGTGTATCCCAAACCTTTCGTAAAATCACCAAACGTCAACGCCGCAAAGTTCAACGGATCTTTGGTGTGCCCATACACTGGCAATGGCAAGTGCTTTTTTTCACCAGAATGGAGTTGATAATAATATTGTAAGACCCCAAAGTCGGCGGTGTGATCATGATGATAATGCGTCAATAACACCGCATCCAATAAATTAGGATCCAAGACTTTTTGCAAGGCGAGCAACGCGCCGCTACCGGCATCCATCAATAAATTAAAATCGCCACTTTGCACCAAATAAGCACTGGTGCCAATCCCGTGGTCAGGATAGCCACCTAAATATCCGAGGATCGTCAGTTTCATTATCTTCATCCTTTCATGATAATTTCAGGATACAACATCATCGCGACCTTGACCAATATTAAAAAATTTTCAGAACCCAAGCGTTTCCGCTTTGTAAACGTTATAATAGAACTGGAGGTGGGATCATGACTCAACGGGTACAGATCGTTTTAGGTTCCAAACGTTTTCTTAAACGCTTTTTTAAAGAATATCAAACGCCATTATTATTCATGAAACCTTTGACCAAAGGCGCCAATTACGGGTTATTGGACGTTGAAGCGAAAGTACCATTCGTCGCACCGATGGCCTATGATACCTTGGCCATGGATGGCAGCATTGAAAACCGTGGCTACATTCAACTGGCCTATTATCATCTAACGGAAGATGAAGTACCAGTCTTCACGGATCAATTCAAAACGCTGTTGAAACAACGTGATCAATTGCAAGGTAACCTCGCTTTGGGCTTGTTCGTCAAAGATGACAAGGCGCGAGATTATTTAGTTCTCAGTCAATGGGAGCGCACTTTAGATGTGTTTGCCTCGAAATCAACCCCTTTGTGGAAGCCAATCAACAAGTTTATGGAACGCGCCGCCAAGGGCCAAGGCTATCACGATGCAAACTACCAAATCATCTCACCAGATGATGAGGACAATGACGAAAAAGATGATTGATGAAAAATGCGAGCCCCGATTTTGGGAGCTCGCATTTTTTATAACTGATTCAAGCGCATCGCCGTGATTGCTGCAAAGCCGACATACACCAATGTATAAGCGCCAAAAGCGATCGCCACAGATGAACTCGGCGAACCATCAAGCGCCAACTGTAAGACGCGGATGCCTAAAATCGCATTGAAACTGCCTAAAACCAGGGGCAAGCCGAAAACTGACACGACCTGTGCCACTTGTAAATGTGCCAGGTCCGCTGCGGGCATCCCCAACCGCCGCAGCGTGGTTTTGATATGTTGTGTCTGTCTGCCGGAAACTAATTGTTTCAATAGTAGGATGCTGGCGGTGGCCACCATGAACACCACGCCGAGCAACGTCATGATAAACAACAAGAACCCGAACACGACGCGCATTTGATGCAAATCTGGCCGCCGCAAGGAAATGGCATCGCGATCCATGGTCGTGTTGCTGGCATGCTTCAAAAACCGAATGGGCTTTTTACCGGTTAAGGTGGCGTGATCATAAGCGACATAGTCCACCTGATCGGATTTTAATAATGCTGATTCGACGCGCTTGCCGGCAGCCGGCTTTAACTTGATGCCGGTCAGTTGATCGATTGGGGCTTGCAAGCCATCATAAACTGCATTGCTGACCACCAAGGCCCGATCAAAATACCCCGCCCCACCTAAAGGAAACTGATTGGTGATGGTTTTAAGAGTCAATTGCTCACCAGTGCGCGTCAAAGTGAGCTTGCGCCCTGCATTATTCCAGCCGCCAATGCCTTTGGTTTGATAATAAGTTTGGCCAATGGTGATCATCACGGCTTGGTGTTTGGTTAACGTGACGTGGGGTAAATCCGTTTGGTGGCGGCGGATTTTTTGATAGTCACGCAAGGCGATCACTTGATAAAGTGTATTTTCTTGTTTGTCTGAATTGTTGCGCATGCGTAATTTCACACGCCCTGCCGCCAGTTTCGTCGGCAATTGCCAAGTCTGGGCGACATCGCTTGATGCCACATGCTTTTTGACGCTACGCATGCCACCTTGAGTGGTGAGGATCGATTGCGCAACATCTTGCACCACCACAGCTTGGCCAAATTGATACAACATCGCTGCACTGCCTAACATCACCAACGTCACTGTGGTCAACCAAGTGGTCAGCCATAGTGACTGGGTGTTGGTGCGCAAGCGTTTGTACATGGCGACCAACCACAAATAGTATTTGGCGGACATTTTACGCTGTTGCTTGAGATGTAACGCGATGAGCATGGGAAGCGTGCAGGCGTATAACAGGTAGACGCCGACCACTTCAGCCAATCCCCAACCCACAAACAAGCTCCCTAATCCCGCGTTGCCACCAAACCAGTGAGTAAAGCGACTGGTCCAATAAAATAATGCTGCTAAGACCCAAGTTGCCCAACCAAACAAGCCGATACCGACGATCGCGCCGATCACCATGCTGGCAGTGAGTGGCTGAACCACCGTTTTTTCAGGGGTAGTTTGCGCTTTGACCAAAACGTCTCGCCCACTAGCACTGATCGCGCGCAATCCGCCAAGCGCCAGCAACAACACCAACACGACACCTGCGACTTCACCAATGGCAACGGGGCTAAACAGCAACCCGACTGATTGGGAACTATCAACGAGCCTCAATAACATCATCGCCAATAATTTGGAAATCACGATGCCACCTAGGATCCCCCCTGCCAAGCCGGCACAACCAGAAATCAAGGTTTCGCCAACTAAAGAAAAGTTCAACCGCCATTGCGGCATGCCCAAGCGGCGATACAATTGGAATTCATGTTCGCGCCTGGCGATCAACAGCCCATTGAGATACACCATGAACATCACCGAAAACAGCATCATCACCACTAACACCACCACTAAAGCGGCAGGAAATAAACTGGTCATGTTGCTGCCTTGGCCGATTTTGTTCAATAAGGGTTGCGCTTCGATCAAGGCTGCCACGGCGTACATCATGGCCACTAAGATCCCCAACACGATGGCAAACAGTTGGTGCATCCCCCGATGACGGTGTAAATCAGTTTTGATCTGCGTCCACATGATGCCGCCGCCCTCCAGAAATCGATGCTTGCATGTCGATAATACTATTGAAGAAATCCTGCCGACTGCCATGCCGGGTCACTTCGGCAAAGTACGCCCCATCGCGAATAAAAATGATCCGGTTGCAAAAACTTGCCGTAAACGCATCATGCGTCACCATTAAAATCGTGGTGTCGGCTTCTAAATTAATTTTGGCCAAATAGCGCAACAATTCCGTCGCCGCCAAGGAATCCAAGCTCCCAGTCGGCTCATCGGCTAAAACTAAGCGCGGATGGGTGATAATTGCCCGTGCGGCAGCGACACGCTGGCGTTGACCCAAACTCAATTGTGCGGGATAGCGCGCCATTAATGGCAGTAACCCTAATAAATCGCCAACTTTTTGCAACCGGTCGTCTAAGTCACTGGGCACTGGTGGGACAAAGGTCAAAGGCAAAGTAATATTAGCTGATACCGGCAAGTCATCGAGTAAATCGAAGTCTTGGAAAATAAACCCTAATTGCTCCCGGCGAAAATCAGCACTTTGCGCTTTGGACATACTGCTGAGATCGGTTTTATCGATCCATACCCCGCCAGCCGTTGGGGTGTCCATGGTCGCTAAAATATTCAGCAACGTCGATTTACCCGCCCCACTTGGGCCCATGATCCCGACAAACTCACCTGCATCCACGCCGAAACTCAAATCATTCAGCGCCGTCACCCGATTGAACCGGTGTCCATAAATTTTCGTTAAATGATCGACTTTGACCATTCGCATGCCGTCCACCTCCAGTACTCTTTCATGATACCAAACTTGTGTCGAGGTTGGCATCTGGTACAATTAGTTTAATCAATTCATTGTTGGAGGAAGCCATGTTTAAAATCATGATCGTCGAAGATGACCAAACCATTGCCACGTTAATTGCTCAAGCTTTGCGCAAGTGGCAACTCAGCGCGGTCAAAGTGACGGATTTTTCGAAGGTTTATGACCAATTCGTTGCCGAACAGCCGCATTTGGTGTTACTCGACATCAACTTACCGGTGTACGACGGCTATCACTGGGTCCAACAGATCCGCGCCAACTCGCAAGTCCCCGTGATTTTTATCTCCAGTCGCAATACCAATATGGATATGGTCATGGCGATGAACTTAGGTGCTGATGATTTCGTCAACAAGCCGTTTGCCATGGAAGTCTTGATCGCCAAAATCAACGCCTTGTTGCGGCGCACGTATAATTACACCGATGGTCAAAGCCAAACCTTATCGCACAACGGCTTGACTCTTGATATCGAAAACAGCACCGCTTTGGTGAATGACACACCGATCAACTTATCCAAAAACGAATACAAGTTGCTTCAGATCTTGTTGCGCGCGCATGGTCATGTCGTTTCTCGTGAACATCTCCTCAAGGCTTTATGGCAAGATGCCCGCTTTGTCGACGACAATACGCTCACAGTTAATATCAATCGGCTGCGCAAAAAAATCACTGACGCTGGCTTACCAGACTATATCGAAACGCGCGTTGGAACTGGTTATATCATTAACTAAGAGGATATTATGCGATTAAGAGATTATTTACATGATCATCGCTTACACCTGATCGCCTATGTACTCGGGTTATTGCTGCTGTGTGGCGGCTTATGGCTAGACCCGAAACATTTGGTGCATTTGGACAATTTAATTTATATCGCCGTTTTGGTCACATTGTTTTATGCCGGTTTAATGTGGTTAGATTTCAAAAAGCAACAACGCTGGCTGCAACAGTGGCAAACCCGGCTTGAGGCAGGCGAGGAAGCCTTGGATTGGCCAATGCCTGAAACTGGTAGCCGGGCGCAAACGCTCATTGCCAAAACGCTAAACCAAATGCTGCAAACCCATCGCCACACGCTTTCCAATGTGATCAACACTCAACGCGATCAACAAGCGTTCATCGACTCTTGGGTCCATGAAATCAAAGTGCCGCTAGCTGCCAGCAACTTATTAGTCGATAGCCTTGAAGATGACGCACCAGAAGACGTGTTATCGCAGTTGAGTTTACAACTTGATCGTATGGATCATTATGTCGAACAAGTGATGTATTACTCACGCCTTGATTCTTTCTCCAAAGATTACTTGCTCGACGATTATCCGTTGAAACAAGTGATCAATGATGTCGTGGTGGACAATCGTAATGCGTTTATCGCTGGACACTTACAGTTTGAACTCACTGGCGACGATCAAGTAGTCACCACTGATGCCAAGTGGTTGCGGTTCATCTTGATGCAGTTGTTTTCCAACGCGTTGAAATATACCCCTGCTGGTGGCAAAATCACAGCGAGCATCGCCGAAGCCCATGATGAAGTGACCTTAACGATCGCGGATTCCGGTATCGGCATCGCGCAAGACGAACTCCACCGCGTCTTTGAAAAAGGCTTCACCGGCACCAACGGGCGCAACGCTGAATCAAAGTCGACTGGCTTAGGCTTATACCTCGCCGATCAACTGTCACAACGCTTAGGTCATCACTTGTCGATCACCGCCGAACCAAATGTTGGCACGGCAGTCACCATTCACTTCCCACATTTACAATATTATGGCCAAAGCGCCAGCAATTTAGTCGAACAACCATTGTCGCGTTGACGACACGCAAGGACCCTACAGCGTGATTGAAGGGTCCTTTTTTGATGACATTTGACGTTCAGCGTGCATTTTCTAACGTTTAGCCCGACTATGCGTCACATTCTTTGCGAAAGCGTATACTTTTCGTTGTAAAGATCGAATGATGACCCTAGGAGGCACTGAAATGTTTAATCACAAAATGGATAATCCGCAACACGCGACTGTCATGGCATTGCCTGAGCCCGCAGACCTTCAATTTCTCGATCATCGCGCCATTCAACTGTACGCCTTGACCATTGGGGAAAAGCGCTTGCCAGATAATACTGGTTTAGGCAAATTGACAAGTGTTGCCATGGCTGGCATCACCGCTCACCTAGATGATGGCGTGCTAACTCTGCAGCAAGCGCGGGCAAAAGATCTGCTCTTGCACCCCACTGCGCTGGAAGTGGTGATTGCGCCTTACGATTATAATGACACCAAAATTGGTGCAGGCGTGCATCCCGGGTTGATCTACGACACCTTGATCGTTGTCACCACGGAAACCCTCACTTGCAGTTTGTGGATCTCTGGCGGCTTGACTGGACAATATGTGCTCAATCATGCTGGCAACATCCCGGTCACTGATCCATTGGGCATTGGTCAAATCAAAGCACCTGATAATTATGCGTTCAATGATCAAATCAATGCCATTGGATTTGCAAAGCTTGCAGCTGGCACTGGCTGGGAAAAACTCGACTTACCAAAACCTTAAATTGATTCAAAAAGACACTAGACTGAGTTACTCATCAGTCCAGTGTCTTTCATTTTGCCTATCAATTTACTTGACCAAGCCCGCCCAGATCTTAACTTCCCCAGCAGCTAAACTAGCTGGCACATCGATGATCCGCTGGTTAGCAGAGCCGCGGAATTGCAAAGTCAAATCTTTTTGCGCTTCTAAGAATCGGCCGTCGACTAAGATATCGATCAAGCTGAGTAATTCCAACTTGTCGTCAGAATCTGCCATCAGTTCATCCCATTTGTAACCCGTCCAAGACCACACATCTTTGTCATGGCCGAACTCTTGGCGGATCCGTTTGACCAATTTCAAGCACACTTGGGTGTTTAAAAAAGGTTCCCCACCCAGTAGCGTCAGCCCTTGGACATAAGGCTGGCTCAAGTCTTTGATGATTTGGTCTTCTAACGCTTGCGTATAAGGATGACCATAATGGAAGTTTTGTGCGACTTTGTTGTAACAGCCTGGGCAATTGAATTTACACCCAGACACATACAAACTACACCGCACGCCTTCACCATCCACGAAGTTAAATGGTTTGTAATCCGCCACATACCCGAGAGACAAATCATCGGCTAACCATTCTTTGGGATAAGGGTTATTCGGCAATTCAGCCGCTTTTTGTAAACTTTGACCATCCAAATGCATTTTTGACACGACCTTCACTCCATTCACGTATGCGCCTATCATACCATAAATGGGCCAGATATGGGAAAGAAAAACCAGCTACCACAAGATATGGTAGCTGGTTTTTGATTTAGCCCAAGGCGTGGAAACCGATGTCCGAACGACTGGCGAGGTCGCCTGCTAGTGGCTTCAAGCGCGCATACGCTTGAGTTTGAGCGCTTTGTAAATCTGCGCCTTGACCGACCACGGTAAAGATCCGCCCCCCGGTCGATTCCAACCCGTTAGTCCCTTGACGCACACCGGCGGGATACCAATAATCCCGTTGAATCGCATCAGGCACGATCAAAGGCAAGTGTTGACTGGCATCAGTTGGGTAACCCGGATTGGCTGCGACAACGCCACAATAGGTTTGGCCATCAAGTTGCAAAGCATCCGCTTGGCCGGCGAGTAGATCTGTGACCAACTGGTAAAAATCATTTTCAACTTGTGGTAACAAGACTTGGGTTTCAGGATCGCCGAAGCGCAGATTGTATTCCAAAATCTTGGGACCATCAGGGGTGAACATCAAGCCGATGTACAACACGCCATTGCCATAAAGCCCGTCGACGACCATCCCCGCTAAGGTTTGATCGATCAAGGCTTGCGCTTGTTGTTGTTCGGCCTCAGAGAACTGCGGTGCTGGGCTGATTGCCCCCATCCCGCCAGTGTTAGGACCAAGATCCGCATCAAAGCGGCGTTTGTGATCCTGGGCCAGCGGAAAGGCCACTTGTGACATCCCGTTGAACAAGGCTAATACTGAGGCTTCTTGACCCGTCAAGCATTCTTCGATGACGACTGGGGCATTGGGATGGTCGGTGTACAAATTAGTGATCGCGCTAGTGGCAGCTTCTTCAGTCTTAGCCACGGTGACGCCTTTGCCAGCCGCTAAACCATCTGCTTTAATGACGATTGGAGCACCGTAATCAGCTAAAACCTGCAGCGCTTCAGCTTGGCTGTGTACCACTTCAGCTTTAGCCGTTGGTAAATGATGCCGTTGCATGAAGGCTTTGGCAAATTGTTTGCTGGATTCCAGTTGGGCCAATTTTTGCGTCGGGCCAAAGACTGGCAAGTCTGCTTTTTGAAACGCATCCACGATACCCGCGGCTAACGGGGCTTCAGGGCCGATGAACGTCAGCGCAACATGCGTTTTGGCAAATTGAATCAAATTGGAAAAATCATCTTCACCTAATGGCAAAACCGTCAAGCCTAACAAGGTCATCCCAGCATTACCAGGCGCCACAAAGACTTCATCGACTGCTTCAGATTTCAAAAATGCTTGGCCCAGCGCACTTTCTCGCGCACCGTTGCCGATCACTAACACCTTGACCATACTTGCCCCCTATTGTTTAATGACGGAAATGCCGCACGCCAGTGGTGACCATGGCAATGCCATACTTGTTGGCCATGGCAATGGAATCTTTGTCTTTGATCGAACCACCTGGTTGAATGATCGCATGAATGCCGTGCTTAGCCGCATAGTCCACACAGTCGTCCATTGGGAAGAACGCATCAGAAGCCATCACGGCGCCAGCAAATTCAGGATTTTCTTGCGCTTGTTTCAAGGCGATTTCCACTGAGCCGATCCGGTTCATTTGCCCAGCGCCGATGCCTAAAGTTTGCCCATCTTTGGCAATGACGATGGCGTTAGACTTCACATGCTTGACCACTTGTTGGGCAAACAGTAAGGATTCGATTTGCGCTTCTGTTGGCTTGACGTCAGTCACCACGGTCAAATCATCAGCAGTTTCAACCGCATCATCGCTAGTTTGACGCAACAAGCCGCCGACTAAGGAAACCGATTCGATGTGTGGCACTTCAGTGGCTTCAGCCAATGGCACAATGAGGATGCGCAAGTTCTTCTTTTTGGCTAAAACTTCATAGGCATCATCATCATAGCTTGGGGCCATGATGATTTCCAAGAACAAGGCGTGCATTTTTTCGGCAGTGGCGAGGTCGACATTACGATTCAACGCGATGATCCCACCAAAAATGGACATGGAATCGGCGGCATACGCTTTGTCCCAAGCGCCTTCGATGGTGTCCGCTTGACCGATCCCACAAGGATTCATATGCTTGACGGCAACCACGGTTGGCTTTTTGAATTCGTTGACCATGGTGAGCGCCGCATCAGCATCTTTGAAGTTGTTGTAAGACAATTCCTTACCATGCAACTGCTTGGCGTTGGCGAGGCTTGAAGCTGGGGCATCAGGCGCTGCATAAAAGGCGGCTTGTTGATGGGAGTTTTCGCCGTAGCGCAAAGCTTGACGCTTGGTATACGTTGGCGTGAAGCTTTCTGGGAATGGTTCTGGGTTCAAGTATGCCGCGATTTGGGCGTCATAAGCGGCAGTCGTGGCAAAAATCTTTGCGGCCAGTTGTTGACGTAAATCAGCATCATCCGCATCGATCCCAGCTAATACGGCATCATAGTCCGCAGGATCGACCACTGCCCAAACCGAATCACTGTTTTTTGCCGCTGCGCGCAAGGCAGAAGGCCCACCGATATCGATTTGTTCGATGGCTTCAGCGCGGGTCACACCAGATTTTTTAATGGTTTCAGCAAATGGATACAAGTTCACACACACCACGTCAACTGGGGTGATATCGTGTTCTTTCAACGCATCCATGTGCGCTGGCAAATCGCGCCGAGCTAAGATCCCAGCATGGATCTTAGGATGCAAAGTTTTCACGCGACCATCTAACATTTCTGGAAAACCAGTCACGGCATCCACTGGGGTCACAGCCAAGCCAGCAGCTTCGAGGACTTTATGCGTCCCACCCGTGGATACCAATTCAAAACCACGGTCGACTAACCCTTGGGCAAATTCAACCAAACCACTTTTATCTGACACACTTAACAATGCACGTTTCACGCTATTCGCTCCTTTTTATTTGAGTAAGGCGGCAACTGTTTGGGGCAGTAGTTCATGCTCCACAGCATGGATCCGCGCTTCAAGTTCTTCAACTGATTCGCCGGATTTGATGCGCACCGGTTCTTGGGCGATGATCTGCCCAGAATCGATTCCAGCATCGACATAATGCACCGTCACGCCAGTTACTTTCACACCATAATCATACGCATCTTGAATCCCAGTGCGGCCAGGAAAACTTGGCAACAACGCGGGATGCAAGTTGACGATGCGATTGGGGAAAGCGGCCAGCAAGGTGTTGCCGATGATGCGCATATACCCTGCTAAGACAATTAAATCACATGTTGGCAACTTGTCCAGTATTGACTGTTCAGCTTCAGCTTTATTGGCATAATCCCGGAAATTGACCACTAACGTCGGCACCTTGGCTAAAGCCGCGCGCTGCAACACATAAGCGTCTTGATGGTCACAAACCAATAAGGCGATTTTGACGGTTGTTGAGTCCTTGAAAAAATCATGTAACGCTTGAAAATTCGTCCCACTACCTGAGGCAAACACCACAATTTGTTTCATCTTTATCTCCAAACCACAGCGTCTTGCGTCCGCTCGATCACATCCCCAATCACTTTACTGTGAGGATTTTGCGCCAGCACGGTGTCAACGTCTTGAGGATCGACGGCTAACACCATCCCGATGCCACAGTTAAACGTCCGCCGCATCGTGGCCAAACTCAAGTCCCCGGCTTCTTGCAAACGACTGAACAATTCTGGCCATTGCCAACTGTCAACATCAAAAGCCGCCGCTAAGTGTTTCGGCAACATCCGCGGGACATTATCTTCAAAGCCCCCACCAGTGATGTGCGCCGCACCATGGATCAACCCGGCTTGAATCAGAGGCAAGACGGTTTTGACATAAATGCGCGTTGGCGCCAGCAGTGCTGTGGTGATTTCAGTGCCATCAGCTAATGGCATGGATGCCAGATTGGTTTCCGCTAACAAACGTCGCACTAAAGAGAAGCCGTTAGAATGCACGCCAGAGCTTGGCAACCCGATCAACTTGTCCCCGGCTTTCACGCCTTGAGGGAGTAGCTTGTCTTGAGACGCTAAGCCAACCGCAAAGCCAGCCAAGTCGTAATGATGTTGGGGATACATGCCAGGCATTTCCGCCGTTTCCCCACCGATCAAGGACATGCCCGCCATTTCACAACCATAGGCGATGCCTTTAACGATCGTTTCGACTTGATCGACATCCAGTTGATCACAAGCCAAGTAATCGAGGAAAAATAACGGCTTGGCGCCATCTGCTATCAAGTCATTGGCGACCATGGCCACCAAATCGATACCGATAGTGTCATGTTGATCACACTGCAACGCCAGCAATAATTTTGTGCCAACCCCATCAGTGGCAGACACCAAAGTCGGCTGGGTGATTTCTGGTAAGCGATACGCCGCCGCAAAGCCGCCGAGGTCGCCTAACACATTTTGATTTTGGGTCGCTTTGGCCACTGGGGCGATGCGATGCACCAATTCGTTGCCAGCATCGACATCGACACCAGCGCTTTTATAATCAAAACTCATGCTGAAACCTCCGCAATATTGATTTGAAGCTTGGACAACTCTTGATGCAAAGTTTTTTCATAATCATCGAGCTTGGTTGGGTAAACGCCAGTGAAGTAAGCGACACACAAGCCTCCATTTGGCGCATCGGTTTGTAAGCCCACCGACTTTTCAAGGCCATCAACGGATAAAAAGGCTAAGGAGTCCGCGCCAAGCAAGTCGCGCATTTCACAAATACTGTGATTAGCTGCCATCAATTCCCGCGTGGTTTGAATATCGATCCCATAAAAACATGGGAAGCGCAGTGGCGGGCTGGCAATGCGCAAGTGCACTTCTTTGGCGCCTGCGTCTTTAAGCAATTGCACCAGTTGAATCGCAGTAGTGCCGCGCACAATGGAATCATCCACTAACACGATGCGCTTGCCAGCCACCACCGCTTTGACTGGCGATAATTTCATGCGCACGCTGCGTTCCCGCAAAGCTTGGGTGGGCTGAATGAAGGTCCGGGCGATGTATTGCGATTTGATCAAGCCCATTTCATAAGGAATGCCAGAAGCTCGAGCATAACCTAACGCCGCAGATAAACTGGAATTCGGCACGCCGACCACAATATCGGCATCAGCAGGTTGTTCTTTGGCCAAGCGTTCACCCATTTTCACGCGGGCTTCATGGACCGAAACCCCGTGAATTTCAGAATCAGGGCGTGCGAAGTAAATGTATTCCATCGAGCACACGGCCAGTTGCGTGTCAGTGGTATATTGTTCCGCATGCAAACCAGCATCGTCGATCACGATCAACTGTCCAGGTTGCACATCCTGGACAAATTCTGCACCAACCGCGTTCAACGCAGCAGTTTCTGAACAAATCACAAACCCACCACTGGGCAATTTGCCGACGACTAATGGTCGGAACCCATTCGGATCAACTGCCGCGTACAATGCGTGTTCCGTCAAGATTTCAAAGGCAAACCCACCGTGAACTTGATTCAAGGCTTCGATCATTTGGCCTTTGAAACTGTCAGCTTTGGAGCGGCGGATCAAGTGCATCAACACTTCGGTATCGGAAGTGGATTGGAAAATCGCCCCGCTTTGTTCCAAGTGATCGCGCAAACTCAACGCATTGGTCAAATTCCCGTTATGCGCCAAGGCAATGGATTCATGCGAGAAGCGGAACAATAAGGGTTGAATATTTTCCAAAATGCGCCCACCAGCTGTGGCATAACGCACATGGCCTAACGCGGCAGTCCCTGCTAAGGCGCGCACGGATTCAGGATCGGCAAAGACTTCAGACACAAGGCCAAAACCATAGTGTCGATGCAAGCCGTGATCGGTCAAGCCGACGATCCCGGCCCCTTCTTGGCCACGATGTTGCAAGGTGTGTAAGCCTAAGTGGGTCAAGACGTTGGCATGAGGATCCCCCCAAACACCAAACACCCCACATTCTTCATTTAAAGATTTTACTTCAGCGCACATGCTAAGGCCTCCGAGTAGATGGTGGTCAATTGCGACATTTGAGTGTGAAGCTCGCCATCTGCTAATTTCAAATCAAAATCACCAGTGGAAACGACCCCGAGTTGGACGGCTTGATCTTGCGCGATGGCTTCAAAAACCGCTTGGTCTTCAGGCTTAACTGTCAATAAGAAGCGGCCTTGCGTTTCGCTGAACAATTGCGTGGTGGTCAACGTGGTGTCGGCGATCAAGCCAAGATCACGTTTGGCGCCCATTTCAACAATCGCTGCGGCTAAGCCCCCATCTGATAAATCATGAGCGGCGTTAACCAAGTGCTTGCGGATCAAAGTCAAGACAAGATCTTGGGTTTGCTTTTCAGCTTCGAGATCAAAGCCAGTCAAGCGACCAGCATAAGCACCAGTTTGCAAATATTGTAAACTCGAGCCATTGTAGTCATCCCCGGTTTGCCCCACCAGATACACAATGTCGCCGGCTTGTTTGAAATCAACCGTCGTGATGGCAGTGAGGTCTTCGATCAAGCCCACCATCCCGATCATTGGCGTTGGGTGAATCCCATGGTGATCAGTTTCGTTATACAAGCTGACGTTCCCGGAAATCACCGGCGTATTGAACTTCTTGGTCGCTGCAACAATTCCTTTAGCAGATTCTTGTAATTCGTAATACACTTCAGGTTTGGAAGGATCGCCATAGTTCAAGCAATCCGTGATGCCCAAAGGTTCTGCCCCGGTGGCAACCAAGTTCCGCGCGGCTTCAGCAACGGTGATGGCGCCACCGATTTCTGGATCAAGGGCTAACAAACGCCCATTAGAATCAGCCGTCATTGCCAATGCTTTATGCGTGCCACGCACCCGGATCACCCCAGCATCGCCGCCTGGTGCGATCACGGTGTTGGTTTGCACTTGCGCATCATAACGGCGATACAAAGACCGCTTTGACGCGATGTTTGGCATCGCCAGCAGTTGTTTATAAGTGCCTTCTAAGTCTTCGATCACCGGTTCAAAATCAGGCGCAGGATTTTTTAAGCGTTCAGGCTTTTCAGGCACCGTGGTGTAAGTCGGCACATCGTCAGTCAATAAGCTGACTGGGATGTCACAAACGACTTCACCATGATGCAACAAACGGTACTGATGCCCATTTTCAACCCGGCCACAAACCACAGCGTCGAGATCATAGCCTTTAAACAAATCGAGAATTTCTTGTTCATGGCCCGCGCGGATACACAACAGCATCCGTTCTTGTGATTCACTCAACATGATTTCAAAAGGCGTCATGCCCGGTTCGCGTTGTGGGATCAAATCCAGATCCATGGTCATGCCGTAGCCAGCTTTTGAGGCCATTTCTGCCGAGCTAGACACTAAACCGGCAGCGCCCATATCTTGAATCCCGACTAAGGCATCTTTATGATCATGGGTAACTTCCAAGCAAGCATCCGTCAGGAGTTTTTCCATGAATGGATCGCCAACTTGCACCGCTGAGCGATCAGCATCTTCAGCATCAGAGAATTCTGCGGAAGCAAAGGATGCGCCGTTGATGCCATCCCGGCCAGTTTTAGCACCGACGTAGATGATGGCATTGCCAACGCCGGCAGCTTTGCCTTTTTGAATATCTTTTTCATCCATCACGCCAACCGTCATCGCGTTGACTAACGGATTTTTTTGATAGCCTGGGTCAAATTGAACTTCACCAGCAACCGTTGGAATCCCGATCGCATTCCCATAACCACCGATCCCGGCGACAACTTGATCGATCAAGTTCTTGTTATGGGCATCAAATTCATCCCCGAAAGCTAACGCATCAAGGCTAGCCACCGGTTTGGCGCCAATGGAGAAAATATCGCGGATAATCCCACCGATCCCAGTCGCTGCGCCTTCATATGGTTCAACGGCGCTCGGATGGTTGTGGGATTCGGCTTTGAAGACCACCGCTTTGCCTTCACCGATGCGAATCACGCCGGCGCCTTCACCAGGGCCCATTAAGACACGATCATTTTTCGTCCAGAAGGTTTTTAAAATCGGCTTGGAATATTTATAGGAACAGTGTTCGCTCCACATGCCGGATTGCAAGCCCATTTCGGTGTAGTTAGGCAGGCGACCCAAACGTTCCGCGAATAAATTGTATTCTGCTTCCGTTAAACCGAGTTGCAAATAAGGTTTTTGATCCCGGATCTGTTCTGGGGTGAGTTCAGTTTGCAGCATGGGCCGCTCCTTTCGTCGCGTTGATCAATGATTCAAACACACCTAAGCCATCAGTGCCGCCGAGCAAGGCTTCCACCGCGCGCTCTGGGTGCGGCATCATGCCAAGCACATTGCCAGCTTTGTTGGTCAGCCCGGCGATATCATTCAGCGAACCATTGGGATTCTTCGCATAGCGGAAAACCACTTGATGATTCGCTTCGATTTCGGCCAACGTGTCAGCGTCGGCGTAATAGTTACCTTCACCATGCGCAATCGGCAACGTAATAGCCTGATCTTCAGGATATTGGTTGGAAAAAGCAGTTTGGTTGTTGACGACCTTCAAAGGTTCAGGTTCGCAAATGAATTCCAAGCTGGTGTTCCACTGCAGCGCCCCTGGTAAAAGCCCGGCTTCCGTCAAAATCTGAAAACCATTGCAAATGCCTAACACATAACCACCATTGTCCGCAAACTGCTTCAACGCAGTCATGATCGGTGCAAACTTGGCGATGGCCCCACTGCGCAAGTAATCGCCATAAGAGAAGCCGCCTGGCACTAACACCAGATCAAAGCCATCCAGCGATTCGCTTTTGGCAGAAACCAATTCGGCATCAGCCCCAGCGATGTCTTTGACTGCCCAAAGCAAGTCATCGTCACAATTAGAGCCTGGGAATGTTAAAACCGCAGCCTTCATGTTAAACCTCCTCAAGCGAGTAGCGATAAGCTTCCATGTTGACGTTGGCCAACATCTGATCGCATAAGGCATCAACTTGTTGGTCAACGGCATCGCGATTGCCTTCAAGTAAGACTTCAAAATACTTGCCGACGGTGACGTCTTTGACATTGGTTTGGCCTAAGCGACTCAAAGTGTTTTTGATCACTTCGGCTTTAGGATCGAGGACAGAAGGTTTGTAGTTGACATAGATCTTGGCTTTAAACATGGTGGGGCTCCTTTCCAATTGAGGGGTTTATTTGCTTTCCTTGAGGCGCTTCAAGACGCTGGCATACACTGGCGTCAACGGGCCTTGGTCTTTGCGAAAGACGTCTTTATCCAGCGAGTTGCCAGTTGCTTCATCAACCAGACGCATATTATCAGGTGATAATTCGTCAGCTAACACGAAAGTTCCATCGCTCAAACGTCCAAATTCAAGTTTGAAATCGACCAAATCGATGCCGATGTTGGCAAAGCGTTCCTTGAGATACGCATTGACCCGATCAGACATCGCATGGATCTCATCGATGGTTTCTTTATCAGCAAAACCCAACGCGATAGCTTGTTCGTTGTTGATGAAAGGATCATCTAAAGCATCAGACTTGTAGAAAAATTCGTGAACCGCTGGCACCAGTGGCTTGAGGTGTTCGACTTTGAATTTACGTTCGAAACTACCAGAAGCGAAGTTGCGAACGACTGCTTCTAATGGGATCATGGTACATTTTTTTACCAACATGGTGGTGTCATCTAAGGTTTTCAAGTAATGGGTGGGAAAGCCTTGGGCATTGAGTTCTTCAAACAACAAGCTGGAGATCTGACGGTTCAACGTCCCTTTGCCGTCGATTTGGACTTTCTTTTTGCCGTTTAACGCAGTGGCTTGGTCCATGTATTCGACCCATAAGATGTCTGGGTCATCTGTGGCCCACATTTGCTTGGCTTTACCGGTATATAAAACAGTTGTCTTTTCCACTACTTGTCGCCCTCCAATTGGACTGCCTTTAACAGATCTGATCCTTCACACACGGTGATGTGCCCCATTTTGCGCGCGGGGCGGATCTCCGCTTTACCATAATCATGAAAATGCCACTCAGGATGCTTGGACCAGGCCGCGCGGGCTTTGGTCAAATCATCACCAAGCAAGTTGCGCATCACCGCTGGGGTTTGCAATTTGATCGGTGCGATCGGTAAATTGCAAATGCTCAAGATATGCGCGTCAAACTGCGAAAAGTTGCAGGCTTCGATGCTGTAATGACCAGAGTTGTGCGGCCGCGGGGCCAATTCGTTGACCACGATGCCTTCAGCTGTTTCAAACAACTCGATGCCAAGCACCCCGCGTAAATTCAGTGCTTTGGCAATGGTGGTCGCCAGTTGATCGATTTGAGTTTGCAATTCAGCACTCAGGTTTGGTGCTGGTGCGATGGTCGTGTGCAAAATGTGATTGGCGTGACGATTTTCAACCACTGGGAAAATCCGCACTTGGTCATTGCCATCTTGGGTGACCATCACAGATAATTCTCGGCTGAAAGTTTTGCGTTGTTCGAGAATGCATGGCGCCTTGCTGGCTAAGGCTTCACCTGCTGGCAGGTCGGCTGGCGAGTTGAGATCTTGTTGACCGTGGCCATCATAGCCGCCTGTTGTCGTTTTCAAAATGGCGGGATATCCCACTTTTGCAATTGCTTGGTTCAAGCTTTGGGCATCGGGTACTGCAGCAAAGTTTGCCGTGGGAATACCGTGATCTCTTAAGAACGTTTTTTCCGTGATGCGTTGGCGGGTGATCCGCAACAATTCAGTTCCTTGAGGAAGCGCCGCGTATTGTTTGGCTTGCGTTAACGCCTCGAGATCGACATTTTCAAATTCGTAAGTGAGCACGTCAGAACGCTTGGCCAGTTGCATCAATGCATCAACATCTTCGTATTCGGCTTGGATCTGAAAGTCAGCGACTTGACCAGCTGGAGCTTGCGGTGTGGGATCTAACACGCCGACGGTATAGCCCATTTGCTTAGCGGATTGTGCAAGCATTCGCCCGAGTTGCCCGCCGCCAACGATCCCGATGGTCGCAGGCGGTAATAACGGCTTAGTCATCAAGCATTGCCTCGCTTTCTTCAGCCTTCTTGGTTTGGGCTTGGCGGAATTCACTGAGGCGCTTGGTGATCTCAGGATCACTGACCCCAAGGATCGATGCGGCAAACAAAGCAGCGTTCGTCGCACCAGCATCACCGATCGCCATCGTCGCAACAGGCACACCACCGGGCATTTGCACAATTGAAAGTAAGGAATCAACGCCATTTAATGTTCGGGTTTTAACTGGTACCCCAATCACCGGAACAGTGGTATTTGCCGCTAGCATCCCAGGTAGATGAGCTGCACCACCGGCACCGGCAATGATCACTGAAATGCGATTGGCTTGGGCGGTTTTCCCAAAGTTGGCCAAGGCATCTGGCATCCGATGCGCCGAAATCACGTGCTTTTCGTAAGGAATTGCCAAATCATCGAGTTGCTTTGCGGTCAACTTCATCGTCGGCCAATCAGAACTAGATCCCATCACGATCGCGACTTTCAAAATCGTCACCTGCTTTCATAAGTTATTTGTAGTCTAGCACGCAAAATCTGGAAAAACAAGCTAATTGCGGACGAAATACCAACGAAATAATTATAATGTTCGTGTTTACGAACGTTCGGTCAGCTATTTGAACTTTTGCTGTCAGCATACCCGCCACAGTTTATAAATTATTCGGGTTTTATACCACGCAAAAAAACGACCGACTGCATGTCGATCGCCATAAGTTAATATGAATTTAGTCTCCGTTTTACAGCTGCGAATATTTCTCCGCAAAAAAATTCTCAAATGTCAGTTGCACATAAACTTTGAAAATATTCACGGCACCATTCATAGAAATATCTTCAACGGTATCACCAAATGTTTTCCAGATAAAATGATCCTCACAGGTGTCTGACTGCCTCAGAAAATTGGTGGGTAGAGGCGGTTTGGGCACACGGAAGTGAACTGGACAATTTCCTGTGGCAGTGAAATCAAGTGAGCCGTCGAACTTTGACGGCTTGCGCAGATTTCTCCGGCAAAAATTGAAACGGAGCGGATTTCTCCGGTTCAATTTTTAGGTGTAAGAGCATCAGCGGTTTTTGCTGATCTCTGAAACCGGCCGCACGGAAACTTGTCCAGTTCACCGGAGTGTGCCCAAACCACCGGAACCCATCAATTTTCGCCCCGCAAGCGACGTCGAGCCTTTCGAAGCAACGCCTCTGCAGATATCTACGCATCAGAATTTGAGCCAAAGACCAGCTCGAATCCTGACGCTAGGCTATCTTTGAGGCTAAGTGCGCTTCGAAAGGCTCTGGGCACAAAAAAAGCCCGACCATATTGGGTCGAGCTTCTTTCAGATTACTTGGTGAATTCTTCGACGAGCTTGATGTTATCGTCGTTGGATTCGGATTCGTTGACGGCTTTGTCAGCAAGCTTCTTCATGTCTTCAGTGGACAGCTTCTTCATGAGGCTGCGAACTTTCAAGACAGAACTTGCGGACATGGAGTATTCGTCCAAGCCCATGCCAAGTAAGATCGGTACCATGACAGGGTCGCCAGCAGCTTCCCCACACATACCAGCCCACTTGCCTTCCTTATGCGCAGCATCGATGATGTGCTTAACTAAGCGCAAGATGGATGGGTTGTAAGGTTGATACAAGTAGGAAACGCGTTCGTTACCACGGTCTGCGGCCATCGTGTAGCCGATCAAATCGTTAGTCCCGATGGAGAAGAAGTCAACATGCTTAGCAAATTGATCAGCTAACACAGCGGCAGCTGGAATTTCCATCATCATGCCAAGTTCGATATCGTCGCCGATCTTAACACCGTCGGCCACTAACTTCGCTTTTTCTTCTTCAAAAATCTTCTTGGCTGCTTCAAATTCAGCAATCGTGGCAATCATTGGGAACATGATGCCTAACTTGCCGTATGCACTTGCCCGCAACAAGGCGCGCAATTGGGTCCGGAAGATGTCATCACGATCCAAGGAAATGCGGATCGCACGGTAGCCTAAGAATGGGTTTTGTTCTTCTGGAAGTGGCAAGTATGGTAAGTGCTTGTCACCGCCGATGTCCATGGTGCGGACAACTACTTGCTTTGGACTCATCGTTTCGAGGACTTGTTTGTAAGCTTCGAATTGATCGTCTTCAGTAGGCAGTTCTGCGGAATCCATGTACAAGAATTCAGAACGGTACAACCCAACGGCTTCAGCACCGTTAGCCAAAACGCCATCAAGGTCTTTTGGTGTCCCGATGTTAGCAGCAATGGTGAAGTGCTTGCCATCAGCAGTGATGGACTTAGCAGTCTTCAACGTTGCCCATTCAGCCTTTTGAGCGGCATAGTCAGCGGCTTCTTTTTGAGAAGCTTTGACTTGGTCGTCAGTTGGGTCGATGGTGACATCACCAGTTAAGCCGTCTACAGTCAACATTTGACCGTCTTTAACGTCTTCGGTGATGCTCTTAGTCCCAACAACCGCTGGGATTTCCAAAGAACGCGCCATGATCGCAGAGTGCGCCGTGCGGCCGCCAATATCAGTGACGAAGGCTTTGACGTACTTTTTGTTCAATTGCGCAGTATCACTTGGGGTCAAGTCATGAGCGACCACGATCACTTCAGAGTCGATCAAGGCTGGGTTTGGCAAAGCCCGACCTAACAAGTGAGCCAACACACGCGTGGACACGTCGCGGATATCCGCTGCACGTTCTTGCATGTAAGGGTTGTCGGTCATGGCTTCAAACATCGAGATGAAAGTGTCGGACACGTCTTTTAAAGCTTGTTCGGCATTGATCTTATCGTCTTTAACTTTGCTTTCGATCGCGCCAGTAAATTCTGGGTCTGCGAGGATCATCATGTGCGCATCGAATACTTGGGCTTCTTCTTCACCCAAGGATTCTGCCGCTTTGTCACGGATCAATTGGAGTTCTTCTGTGCTTTGCTTTAAAGCAGAATGCAGGCGCTGAACTTCAGCGTCTGCATCTTTAATGGAACTCTGATTGAATGACAAATCGGGTTGCACCAACATGTAGGCTTTCGCAGTTGCGATGCCGTCACTTGCGGCGATCCCTTTGAGTTGCTTTGTCATTAGTCAGAGAGGCCTTCCTTCTTCATGGTATCTTCGATAGCAGCAATTGCGTCTGCTTCGTCGGCACCTTCAGCGGAAATGGTTACGTCAGCGCCTTGGCCAACACCCAGGGACATAACGCCCATGATGGACTTCAAGTTAACGCTCTTGCCCTTGTATTCCAGGTTGATGTCGGCATTAAACTTGCTGGCAGCTTGTACCAAAAGGGTCGCCGGACGGGCGTGGATACCTGTTTCTGCAATAACATTAAATTCGCGTTTTTCCATGAGTAATCTGCTCCTTCGTCATTTGAAAAAAATTTTTGCCGAATAGAATGGCTTCATTCTATCTCCTGTAAACCTTACCATTATTCCGTTTTCACGACAAGTCTTATTTGTCGTTAAGTGGGTGGTAATGGTATAAAATCACGCCTTCACGCCTTGCAGTGCCTACGATTTCTTTGCGCGCAGGATAATTGGTCCACGCGGTCCGAAACGCTGCAAAAGTGGTCGGGTCGATTTTGATCTCGTCGATCTCACCAGCTCTAAGCTGATCCATCAACGCGGTGTAATCTACAGACATATCTTTCAGCCTCCTTCTTTCGGCAACAACTTAATGGTAGCATTATCAACGCTTGTAGACAAGCGGCAAAAACCTTACATTGCAAGGCTTTAACGATTTTTTAGCACTCTCGGCATTAGAGTGCTTGCTTTTCAAAAATAAGTGTGTATACTGGGCTTTGGTCAATGAAGGTCAATGCGACTTTCAATCGACGAGCTTATATAGAAAGGTAGTGACGAAATGCTCTGTGAGAACTGTCATCAAAACCCCGCAACGATCCACTTGTACACCTCCGTTAACGGAACGAAACAAGAGATCAACTTGTGTCAGAATTGCTACCAACAGTTGAAGCAACAAGCAGGAGGCCAAATGCAACCAACCAACGCAAATGATCCCTTCGGCTTCAACGGCCTCGATGACATTTTCAAGGCCATGAGCCAAGGCATGGATCAAAATCCACAACAGCCGCAAACCCCACCGACTCAAAGTGGTCAAAATGGTGGTGGCGGCAACAATCGCCGTGGCAACGGGAATTCCGTCCTCGGCCAATTTGGGGTCAACTTAACTCAAAAGGCTAAAAACGGTGAAATCGACCCTGTGATCGGCCGCGATGGTGAAATCGCGCGGGTCATCGAGATCTTAAACCGGCGGACGAAGAACAACCCTGTTTTGATCGGTGAAGCCGGCGTCGGGAAAACTGCCGTCGTCGAAAGTTTAGCGTTGAAAATCGCCAATGGTGATGTCCCAACCAAGCTGCAAGATCGTCAAGTGATTCAATTAGATGTCGTTTCCTTAGTCCAAGGTACTGGGATTCGTGGTCAATTTGAACAACGGATGCAACAGTTATTAGATGAACTCAAAAAGTCTGATAACACCATTTTGTTCATTGATGAAATCCACGAAATCGTCGGTGCTGGGAATGCTGAAGGCGGTATGGATGCCGGCAACGTGCTCAAGCCTGCTCTTGCGCGTGGTGAACTCCAATTAGTTGGGGCCACCACCAACAACGAATATCGCCAAATCGAAAAAGACGCAGCGTTAGCACGGCGCTTGCAGCCAGTGACTGTCGACGAACCAAGTGTCGAAGAAACTGAAGAGATCCTCAAAGGCATTCAAAAACGCTACGAAGATTTCCATCATGTTAAATATACTGACGAAGCCATCAAAGCTGCTGTCAGCTTATCTAACCGCTACATCCAAGATCGCTACTTACCCGATAAAGCCATCGACTTGCTGGATGAATCAGGCTCCAAGAAGAACTTGACCATCAAAGTCGTTGACCCTAACGCCTTAAAGAAGAAGATCGCCGATGCTGAAAATCAAAAACAAGGCGCATTAAAGCAAGAAGACTACGAAAAAGCCGCCTTTTATCGCGACCAAGTCAACAAGCTTGAAAAAATGCAAAAAGACCAAGCTGGTGTGTCTGATGAAGATACCCCAACTGTCACTGAAAAAGACATGGAACAAATCGTCGAACAAAAGACGCATATTCCAGTCGGCGAACTCAAGCAACAAGAACAGCAACAACTCCAAACCTTGGCGCCTGATCTTAAAGCCCATGTCATCGGCCAAGACAACGCCGTGGACAAAGTGGCGCGCGCCATTCGCCGCAACCGCATCGGTTTCAACAAAACTGGTCGGCCAATCGGCAGTTTCTTATTCGTCGGCCCTACCGGCGTTGGGAAAACGGAGCTTGCTAAGCAATTAGCCAAAGAGCTGTTCGGTTCTCAAGAAGCGATGATCCGCTTTGACATGTCCGAGTACATGGAGAAATTCTCCGTGTCTAAGCTCATCGGTTCCCCTCCTGGCTATGTCGGCTATGAAGAAGCTGGTCAGTTGACTGAACAAGTGCGCCGCAATCCATACAGCCTGATTTTATTAGACGAAGTGGAAAAAGCACACCCAGATGTCATGAATATGTTCTTGCAGATCTTAGATGATGGGCGCTTGACTGATTCTCAAGGCCGTACCGTATCCTTTAAAGATACGATCATCATCATGACCTCTAACGCTGGATCCACTGACGCTGAAGCCAACGTTGGCTTTGGTGCCAGCATGCACGGCACCACCCATTCAGTGCTTGGCCAATTAGGCAACTACTTCAAGCCAGAATTCTTGAACCGCTTTGATGACATCGTTGAATTCAAGGCCTTGGATAAGCAAGACTTGATGCAAATCGTCGGCTTGATGATTGCAGATACGAATGCCAACATCCATGACCAAGGGTTGACGATCCATGTCACTGACCCGGTCAAGGAAAAGCTGGTCACCTTAGGCTTTGATCCTGCCATGGGGGCGCGGCCATTGCGTCGGGTCATCCAAGAGCAAATCGAAGACCGCGTTGCTGATTACTATCTCGACCATCCAGCGGCAACCAACCTCGAAGCGCGCATCGCCAATGGTGAAATCGCCATTTCCGAAAAAGCTGAATAACCTTTTAGACCCAGATGAAATTTCGTCTGGGCCTTTTTTAATGCCCGGCAGTGTCAGTGTTTCATGTCGCCATCAGGCGCTAGTGGTGCACTCCAGATCCATTCAGTGTTTTGAAATTGGGACTCCAGCTGGCTCGTCGCTACATAATGAGGGTCCTCGGCCGAGCTAACTTTCAATATTCGCTTCGCTCATATTAAAAGTGGATCTCGACCTGCGGCTTTCCGTAAGCGGTAAACCGCTAACGGAAATCTCACTATGCATCGACGGCCAGCTTCCGTCCCAATTTCAAAACACTTCCACTTCGCTGGCCCACCGGCGCTCGACGGCTACGAAACGTGTGATGGCAACATTGATACAACTTTCAACATGATCAGCGATGTTGCAACATAAGCGTATTCAGTCTGTATGCTAATGATATCACCCTAGAAATTTGTGGGCGGAAGCGGCTTGGCAGAACGGAGGAAAACTGAACAATTGCCCGTGGCAGTGAAATCAAGTAAGACGCTGGTTTGTGGCGGCTTACGCAGATTTCACCGGCAGATTTAGAAACAAAGTGATTTTCTTTGGTTCTAAATCTAGGCGAAAGCTCCTCGAACGGTCTTTGTTCGAGAGCTACGCCGAAAAGCATCACCGGCAACTTGTCCAGTTTTCCGCAGTGGCGCCAAGGCGCTGGAGCCCACAGATTTTCGTGCCGCTAGGCAATTGGTATCGCTAGTTGAAAGATTAAAGACACGCTTATGCACTGGACGACGTTTGAATTTAAGCAAAGATTTTTCTCAGATTTTGTGATGGAAATCATCACGAAATGCCGCATGTGCCTAGCAGTTTGAACGCGCTTAACCTATAATGTAGATAGGTATTAGAACTTGTCGTTTTTGGAAAGGACGTGTTTGAAGATGCGGTTGATCGATATTACCAATAGCTACCCCCACTTGGTTGCCCAGCAGTTGGCGCACACCGATACGCAATTCGTGAAAGTCTACTCACTTGGGAGCACCACAGTGGTTTACACCCAAGCGGCCACTCATGATGAATTATTATTCACCAACGAAACGCGTAATGTGCAAGACGCTGAGTTAGCCTTCACTTTGGAGAAACTATGCGGGGTCGGCCTCAAAGACGTCGATGTGGTGCGCGGTCCGAAGCTGGCAGAAATCAGCTTGAATTCACAAGCACGTGCCAGTGAATCTTAAAGTCAATCGGAGCAGCCTATGAGTCTTTTGTCTCGCATTAAAGCGTGGCTTCAACCAAAGCCAACGCCGCGTGCCACCACGCAGACTTTTAAACGCCCAATCGCGCAAAAGCCGGAACCACAACCCAAACCAAAACCTTCAGCCACCCCGCTGCCACCGGCAACTGGTGTGGCTGATTCGCGTGTCCATGTGCGCGTGTATTATCAAAATGCTGCCGATCATAGTATGTTACACAAGCCGGCTGATTTAGTGGGCCATCCTGGTGAAGTCTTGCCGATCACTTGGGCAGTGGTGCCAGGTTTTGTGCTGACTGCGATCAGCGGTTTCACTCAAGTCTTTCCGCAGACTTCACAAATTATTTTATGCACTTATTCCCCGCGAGTTGCTGCACCGGTCATGGTCTATCACCGCGATCAAAATGGCCATTTATTACAAGTTCCCGAGATGTTATCCGGGGTGGTGAACGAGACCTTCACTGCCACGCCGCTACCAGAATTCGTCGATCATGTCGTCGGTGATACCAAACAATCAGGCACTTTTTCAGCTGCGTCACAGCGTTTGCGGTTTGACTACAACTTGACACCTTTGGAACGCGGGAAAAATCCAGAAGATGCGTACATTCAACTGAAAACGTCAAAGCTCGCTTATCCCATGCCGCTGGCTGGCGAACCGCTACGTGGCAAACTCCCAGCCAATACTTTCTGGCGGGTCTATGCGTTGATGCGCGATACCAACACCAACACCGTTTGGCTTAATGTCGGCGGTTCACAGTGGATCACCGCCGATGATACCATCGGCCAATCTGATAATCCGTTCTTACCAGATCCGACCCCGCTGGAATTACCGCACACGTTGTTTGCCAGCAATGAAGTGGCCAAAACGATTCACGGGATCTGTATCGCCGATGCGACCTTATGGCAAGCACCATTTGGAAAAATGTGTTCCAACCGACTTGCAGAAGGCCAAGCGGTCACCATCACCGCAGTCGCCGATCTCGATAATCACTCCCGTTGGTATCGTCTCGCTGATGACACGTATGTCTTAGCCACCTTTATCAAAACCAAACGCGCCCGCCGTTCCCATCCAGCATGGGGTGGCGTGCGCGAGTAAGAAGACGCCGAGTGCGTCTTTTTTTGTTATTTAATTTAGGCGACGCGAGGTCGAAATTACTCGAAAAAAAGTGACTTTGATACAGATTGTTTTGGCGGACGGTTTTCGTGTGATCAACAGCGATATTTTCAACCGAAATTGATCTGAGAGCTTTGAGGACACAACAAATCCACGAAATCAGGGAAAATTTCGTGGATTTGGTTGATGCGATTAAGTCCAAGCCGT
>NZ_AZEU01000045.1:0-10320 GCF_001435035.1 Lacticaseibacillus manihotivorans DSM 13343 = JCM 12514 | reverse complement strand
CTCTGCATTGCTGTTCGCTCACAGGCGTCACCTGCTTCTCATGTCACCATGAGGCGGAACTTCCGAGTATACCTGCGTCCACATGTCGAGACGCTTCAGGTACCGGCACTCTAGTATGGGAGAGCCAGCCATTAGGTTCACACCACCTGACTGCGGATCTCTCTCTCCGGGTTTGCGAGGCGCTTCCCCTCGTTGCGAAGAAACCTGACGACGTAGCCTTAGCCGTCTCTCCACCTTGTTAACGCTATCAGAATAACACTATGGGTTTTAGAAAGCTAGCAACAAATTGTAAATGTTTGGTATCGTAACAGCTATTTTTCGTCATAAAAAACGTGCAGTCGACGTTTCATCTGTTATATTGGTCTATCTAAAAATTTATAACAAAACATCAAGTCCCCTGATGCCATTCAAATTCACGCCACTGATTTCAAATGTCAGTAATCAACAACGAGATTTTTAAACCCAAGCCATCAGCATACCGCTCAAGCGTTGCTAATGTCGGCACCGAATCCAGCCGTTCTAATTTGGCCAGTTGAGGCTGCTTCATCCCAATCATCTCTGCAAAATCTTTTTGAGAAATACCACGACTGATTCTAGTCGCTTCAAACCGTGATAACACGTTGATCAAAGCAACTTCGCTTTTTGGAATGCTCGAGATGGATTTTCGATAGTCGCGCCAAGTGGTCATTATAAATCGTCCTTTCAATATAGGCTCTGCATAGGCTCTGCGATTGCAACGCAACGATGCTTAAAGATAACAAGAAAGTTCCTGTCGGTCAAATGTTGAACTTTGTTTCGATATTCAAAACAAAGACCCCTAAGCCAAAATTCGGTTTAGGGGTCTACTTAACACAGTTTGCTTATTTGGCGAAGAATGGCACGGAACCATCCACCGCTTCAGCGATTTCATCAGAGTATGGCGCAATGGTCATGCCCAGTTCGGAATCCGCCAAGTATTCGTTGGCAATCACAGTCAATTGATCGAAGTAGTCACTGTAATCATCGAGGACTTGCATATCCAAAATCAAGAAGAAGGATTGTTGGTCGCCGATGGTCAAGGTTTTGATCCAGGCTTTGGAAACCAAATCATCGCTGGCAAATTTGTCGGCTAAGGATTCGAGTAACCCTTCTGGGGCTTTTTGACTGTCGCCGATGTGAACCGGTTGATCAGTTTGATCATGACGAGCTTGAGCTTGCTTGCCCAGGTCGATCAAAGAATCGTGGTCAAGGGTGATGTTGTCTTCAAACGGATTGATGACAGCCCCTTGCACATCGTCGTTAGAGCTGATCAAGTTGACCATTTCTTGGAAGTTGATCACGACGGGATGACATTTATCAACCGTTTCTTGATTGCCGCCTTCTGCCCATTGATCTAGCAAGGTTTGCGCAGCTTGCCAGTCGGTGAAAAATGGATGGAAAGTTTTGTCATCTTCGCCGGTCAATAATGGGAAAGAGATCTCCATCGGTTCATCGAAGTTCAAATGGCCGTCTTCAGTGGTTGGCACTTGATCATCACTTAAAGCAAAGGTGATCAAGTTGGCTTGTTCCACCAAGTTTTCTAAAAAAGCGGACATATTTTCTTGTGATTGATCAAGCGTCACTGAGCGCCACAAGCCTAACAGGTCATCGTTGGTGACTTGGTGTGCGGGATCGATTTGGCGATCGTCGGATTGGTTATCGTTGGTGTCATTGTTGCCAAAATTGAAAATTCCCATGTTGGCGCCTCCTATAGTTTAGCGGTTAAGGTCACATCTGGATACTTGTCTGCAAACCAGCGCAGTGCGTATTGGTTTTCAAACAAGAATAACGGTTGGTCATGAATATCTTTGACCAACAAGTTGCGCGAGCTGGACATCTTTTCATCGAGTTGTTCTGGATCGATCCACCGGGCCACACGCGAGCCGATGGTGGTCATTTCAACTTCTGAGTTGTACTCATTTTGCATCCGGAATTTGAAGACTTCAAATTGTAGCTGACCGACTGCCCCTAAAATGTAGTCGTTAGTCGAATACGTCCGGTACAATTGCACAGCCCCTTCTTGCACCAGCTGGGTCATCCCTTTGTGGAAGGACTTTTGCTTCATGACGTTCTTGGCGGTGACGCGCATGAACAGTTCTGGGGTAAATTGTGGCAGCGCTTCATATTCACGCTTTTGTTTGCCCGCGTAAATCGTGTCGCCGATTTGGAAGTTCCCGGTATCATAAAGCCCGACAATATCGCCAGCCACGGCGGTTTGAACGGATTCACGCGAATCTGACATGAATTCCGTGGCGTTGTTCAAACGGATCGTTTTGCCAGTGCGGGCCAAGGTGACATCCATCCCACGATCAAATTCGCCGGCACCGATACGGACAAAGGCGATGCGATCACGGTGGTTAGGGTTCATGTTGGCTTGGATTTTGAAGACAAAGCCGGAGAAATCAGGTGCAGTTGGCATGACTTCTTCGCCATCTTGCATTTTGTGTGGACCTGGTTGTGGTGCCATGTCAACGAAGTGCTTCAGGAAGGTTTCCACCCCGAAGTTCGTCAACGCTGAGCCGAAGAACACTGGGGTTTGATCGCCGGCCATGATCTTTTTGAGGTCATATTGGTTGCCGGCATCGTTGAGCAAGTCGATATCATCTAAAGTATCGCGATAAGTGGATTCATTGGCAATCGGTTCAGAGGGATCCAGCTTGCCGTCCTCGTTTAACGGTAAGAACTTCTCGCCGGCTTCGTTTTCGCGGTAAAGTTCGATTTGGTTGGCCATGCGATCGTACAAGCCGATCAAGCCTTTCCCCATCCCCATTGGCCAGTTCATCGCATAGCCTTCGATGCCGAGCAAGTCTTCAAGTTCTGCAATCAAGTCCAGCGGTTCGCGCCCATCACGATCGAGTTTGTTCATGAAAGTGAAAATCGGGATGCCGCGCTTTTTAACGACTTTAAAGAGTTTCTTAGTTTGGGCTTCGATCCCTTTGGCCGAGTCGATGACCATGACCGCAGCGTCGACAGCCATCAATGTCCGGTAAGTATCTTCAGAGAAATCTTCGTGCCCTGGCGTATCCAAAATGTTGATGCGCCGGCCAGCGTAGTCAAACTGCATCACGGAAGAAGTGACAGAGATCCCACGTTGTTTTTCAATGGCCATCCAGTCAGACTTGGCAAAATGCCCTGACTTTTTGGCTTTAACAGTACCGGCTTCACGAATCACGCCCCCAAATAACAGGAGTTGTTCGGTAATGGTGGTTTTCCCGGCATCCGGGTGAGAGATAATCGCAAAAGTACGCCGCTTGGCGACTTCATCTTTTAAGGCTTGAGGTTTCATTAAATGTCCTTTCACACGTCACTTGGGTCAAAGCCCACGAAAAGCGCTTCGAGCAAAAATGTCGAAGCGAGGTCGTTATCCATTATAAAGAAAACCTTGGCCCACGTCCACCTGCACGACTCGTTGATTTAACGGCGTTTCAAATATTTCATTTTTGTGTCTTGTATCAAACACCCCACTTTTCGCAAATATATATAGTAAGGAGGGATGTTAAATGAAAGTAGGAATTTTTGTTTCGTTGTTCGCCATTTTCGGTATCGGGCTGGTCAGCGTGTTGAAGGGTCGCCACCACTGGCCTTACAAGTTGTGGCCAGCGATCTTAGGGTTATCGTTGTTAGCAATCGGCGGGTTGTGGGAAGCAAGCGCTGCCCAAGCCACACCAAAGTCGACCACGGTTTCCAGTAGCAGTTCATCGAAACCATTGGTCAATAACGGGAAATTAACGTTGGATGGGAAAACCTTCACCGCAGATTTTGATCACGATGACACTTACACCATCGAAGTGCCCGTCAAAGCCGGTGATCGCGTGCAACTGACTGACAGCACCAACCAAAACGCTGATGCCGATGAACCACAAGATTATGATGACACCGTCAGTTACGAGCTGACCGCTAGCAACGAACCAGCCAAGATCCATCTCAAGCTGATTCACAAAACTGGCTACAAAACCGCTGACTTCAAGATTTTACCGGATCCGGATCGGCAAAGTAAGTACGCGATGTCATCAAGTAAGCAAGCAATTGCCGACAGCATTTCGGCAAGTTCTAGTGTGGCTGAGTCAAAGTCAGTGTCGGCAAGCGTTAGCAAAGCGGAGTCGACTAGTATTAGCGAATCGGAATCACTTGACGCGTATTGGTCAAGTTTGAGTTCTGCTTCTGATTCTGAAAGTGTCGTCGCTTCATCTAAGGCTGCCGCCGCCAGTGCCAAAGCCGAAGCCAATAAGTACAACACTGGCATCACCTATGATCAACTGGCCCGTGATCCAGACACTTATATGGGCAAGTTGTTGCACTTAACTGGCAAAGTGATCCAAGTGGTTGAAGGCGATACAGAAACAGACTTGCGGGTGGCCATTGACGGCGACTACAACAATGTGGTGTTAGTGGTTTACGACCCAACCACGCGCAGTACTCGGATCCTAGAGGATGATAAAGTGACTTTTTATGGCTTGAGCCTCGGCACCCAAAGTTACACGTCAACCTTAGGCGGCAAAATCACCGTGCCGTTAGTGCAAGCGGATAAAATCGATGACAGTGGTACCGCACCAAGCAACTACGGTTATTAAAAAAACGGCCTGCTTTTTGACAAGCGGGCTTACATATCGGAATTGACAGTGACGGGTTGCGCTCGTATAACGTGTATAGACATCACAATTTGACGTCAGAAAGGTTGCTGATTCCATGGTTGTTTCTTATCACTCGCAAAAAGTTGGCTCAGTGAATGTGTTTTATCGCGAAGCTGGTGACCCGAAGCGCCCCACCATGCTATTGCTGCATGGCTTTCCCAGTGCCGGACATGAATTTGATTCACTCATGCCTAAACTTGAACAGCATTTTCACCTGTTAGCGCCGGATCTGCCTGGATTTGGCCAAACGCACTGTCCGAAAAACTTTAAATACACTTTCGAGAGCTTGACGCAAGTGATCCACGACTGGCTCCAAGATCGTGGCGTCACCCATTATTATTTGTACGTTTTCGATTACGGCGCGCCGATCGGTTTTCGATTAGCCCTTGAAAATCCTGACGCCATTTTGGGCATCACCAGTCAAAACGGGAATATCTATCGTGAGGGTTTAGGCGCGAAATGGGCTGAGCGGGCGAAATATTGGGCGCATCCGACGCCTGCCTTGCGCAAGTTTTATCAATCAGCGTTTGCGCCAGACACGATCCGCAACCAATACCTCACCGGCACAACACCAGGCGCTGTTTCAGCAGTGAATTACACCAAAGACATCGACTTCACGCTTAAACCTGATTACGCTGTGCACCAATCCGATTTGATCTTCGATTATCAAACCAATGTGGCCTTGTATCCCCAGTTTCAAGCTTATCTGCGTCACTACCAACCCAAACTCCTCGCGGCTTGGGGTAAGAACGATCCTTCGTTTATTCCCGCTGGCGCCGTTGCCTTCAAACGCGATGATCCGAACACGCGCGTCGAGTTGCTGGATACTGGCCATTTTGCCTTGGAAACTCACGCAGACGTGATGGCTAAGCTCATGATCGAAACTTTTGGCGCAGATTAAATCGTGCTATAATAAATGAAAATATTATGAGAAACTAGGGATCACCATGGAAATCAAAACCACCACTCACCTTGAATCACAAACGTACCAAGACGCCTTGGCGATTCGCACCACCGTTTTTGTCAACGAACAAGGCGTCGACCCGCATTTAGAAGTCGATGCAAACGAAGACCTGTGCACATACTTTGTCGCCTATGAAGCCGGACTCCCCATCGGTACGGCCCGCTTATTGCCAGAAGACTATGGCTATCACGTCCAACGCGTCGCCGTCGAAAAAGCTTATCGCCACCATGGCGTCGGCAAGGCGTTGCTTGAAGCGATGCAAAAATTCGCCAAAGAAGTCCAAGCGCCAGAAATTCGCCTAGGTGCGCAAGTGCAAGCGTTAGGTTTCTACAAGGCGCTCGGCTACACCCCAACAGATAAACCTGAATTTATGGAAGCCGGGATTCGCCATCGCGAAATGCATATCATGTTGTAAGCCAAAAACTACCGCCGAAATTCGACGGTAGTTTTGTTTTCATTCTGATAAATAATGGTCGACGATTTCAACCAGTGCTTTCGTGGCGCGCCCATCCCCAACCAATTTCGTATAGTAATCGGCAAACCGTGAATCAGCCAAATACATTTGGACGATGCCGCGATGCATGGCTGGTGAATATTGTGGCGTCGCAGTTTTCAACCAATCGCGATGCGCTTCAAACACTTGTTGGGCCACAGCGCTTGGCAATTGCGAGTCGGCGAGATAGGCTAACAACCCGACTTTCAGTTCTGCTTCTCTGGTTTGCATCTTGGCGTATTGGGCTTCAGTCAGCCCTGAGAAATGTTGATCGGCGGCGTGTTTTTGTTCGGCGCCGTACTTGGATAAAACTTCTTGGCCGAATTTCTCATCATTTTCTGCGAGTTTGGCTTCTTTGAACGCGGCGAATTTTTGGGCATCAGACATATGGAGATCTCCTTGTAAATTTTGTCGGGTCAACTCAAGGCGTAACTGACTTTGAGCCAAGCGATCCAACTTCTCGGCTAATACGGACTGTTGCGCATTCAAAGCCTCGAGTTGAACGGCAGCTGGCGCATCCAACAACGTGCCAATGTCTTTTAATGCAAAGCCAAGTTCTGAAAACATCAGCACTTTTTGCAGGCGATCCGCGTCAGCGCTAGTATACGCACGATAACCATTGGCTGACACTTGTGGCACCACCAAGCCTAATTGATGATAGTAGCGCAAAGTTCGCGGGGTGACGCCTGAAAGTTTAGCGAATTGTTGAATCGAGTAAGTCATGTTGTCGCCTCCTGGTTGACTCCCCAAGCATAAGGCTTGACGTTACGTGATGGTCAAGCAAAAAATGCGATCGAAAATTGCGGAGACTCACAACACTCAAACTAGTATGTGACTGTGATCTGATTGTGAATCGTTTGTTTTGCTTGATGAGGCAATTTGACATCAGCCGAAATTGCGGCCGGTACTTTAATAAGTAATTTACCATTTTCTCGCCTAATTTGGATTAGACCATATTTCGTCTTATACGAAAGCGAATACGCCTCAACTAAATCCACCTTTGGCGCGATCTCGATGCTTGAAAAACCCGGTGCAGTCTGCTTCAAGCCAACCACGTCACGCACAAACCAATCAAGTACGCACCCCATGGCATAATGGTTGAACGAGAAAGCGCCAACTGTCCCATCTTGAGAAATTCCTTCCCAGGTTTCCCATATCGTTGTCGCTCCATGATCAACTTCATACAGCCATGATGGCGATTGTGACTGTAAAAAGACGTCCTTGGCAAGTTGCACATTTCCACTTTGTACCAAAACATCCAACAAATATGGCGTTGACAAGAAACCAGTGTCCAGTCGATTACCATTTTGGTGAATCAAATCAACCAAACGTTTGGTCAAAGGCGAAGTCATCGTATCCGGTACCATGGAAAAAGCTAACGCCAAAACATAACAGCCTTGGTAATCACTCACGAGGTTCAAATTTCGGGTCACATAATATTTTGTAAATGCTCGCTTGACCCGGGTGGCATATTCATCAAACGGAGAAGGGTCTTGTCCTAATACGGTAGCGACTTGTGCTAACACCTCACTGGAATGCGCCAAAAATGCAGTCGCCACAACATCCTTTGTGGCTGTGGACGTGGCCATTGGATTACCTTTGGACGCTTTCATAATACTAGGAAGCATCCAATCACCATAATGAAATTTAGTATCCCACAAATACTGACGGTCATCATTTTTTTGGCCTGCAGCACTCTTAACCGCATAATGGTGCCACTTGAGCATCGCCTGATAATTTTCAGCAAGTACCGTCTCATCGCCATATCGTTGATACAAAGTCCAAGGAACCATAATAATGGCATCTCCCCAACCAGCAGATGACAAGCTTCCGGTAAAGTCCGAACTGTAAAACAAGTCACGAGGAGCTGGCGAGTAGTCTAAAACTTGACCATCAGGCTGTTGATCGATTCGAACCGATTTAAGCCAGCGCCTGATGAACTGTTGGGTATCATAATAAAATGTTGAAGCCGGCGCAAACACTTGCATATCACCCGTCCACCCCATTCGCTCTCGCTGGGGACAGTCAGTCGGAATGGACAACATATTGCCACGTTGACTCCACAAAACATTGCACAATAAGCGATTTATGCGGTCGTCACTCGTCTGAATTTTTCCTGTCGCCGTCAGATCGCTGAAGATCACCTCTGCTTCGACGTGATCAATCTTGATATCTGTGATCCCGGTAATTTGGACATAACGAAAGCCATGAACTGTAAAATCCGGCTCAAGCGTTTCAAAGCGACCACGACCAACAAAAATATCAGTTTGATCCTTGTTTCGACCAATAATATTTTTAAAGAAGGTCCCATCTTTTTTTAGAACTTCCGCGTACTCTAAGACGACCTTTTGACCCCATGCCAAGTTTAATGCAATTTTCACCCGGCCAACTAGGACCTGGCCAAAATCAATCACCCAGCCGTTTTCGGATTGCCAGCACTTGACTGGTGTCATTGATATTTGACGATGAACCTGTGGACCAGTTTGTGGTGCCAGTCGCTGATAATCGGCCTGAATAATTTTTACCGGTGCAGGCGTTTCAGTGGATCGATCAATTAACCGCAGATCTTGCATTTCGCCAATTTGAAGGTCTGCATAACGCCACTTGCCTGTACGGGCAATAAATTTTTCATCGGTCCCCACAGTCCAGCACTTGCCAGAATCATCACACAATTTTAGATCTGCCAACGCTGCAAGTTGATGTCCGAACTGGGCACTGCCGCCTTGAACGCTGACTCGACCAGCATACCAGCCATCTGCCACAACTATTTGGAGTAAGTTTGAGCCATCTTTTACAAATTCCGAAACGTCGTATTCTTGAAACTGTAAATAGTTTGAATAAGCGGTAAAATCAGGCGCAAACAGGGCATCTGACACCAGGTGATGATTCAGGTAAACTTGATAGATACCTTGAGCGGTAATCGCTAATGTCGCAGATTTGATGCGATCAACCACAAATTTGCGTTCAAAAATCACTGCTGGTTTCAAACGTTGATTCACTGGTTGTTGTTCGGTCTTCATCCCCCCGAACATCTGGGCTAACGTAAACTTGGGCTCATCATTGACAAAAGCCCACTTTGCACTGATCCAACGACCCATCCAATGTCTTTTTTCTGCTTCGTATTTCACGACGATTGATTCACCTACTGCCTTCAAAAGTTATTTTGTTCGAATTTGTCCAGGATCGAATTGATGCTGTTTGGGGTCCAATTCAAGCCAAGTTAAGAATTTTGTAAGCGACTCTTGCCAAAAATTCCAGTCATGTTTACCGCGCCAGTGTTCAAAACGGACCGCTACTCCAAGATCCGAAAATGCTGTCGCGGTGCGTTGATTCGCTTGTAACAGGCCATCCTCATTGCCGCAAGTCATAAATATTTTGAGTTGATTTTTTTCTCAGGCGAAAGACGATCAGCTAGCCAAATAGGATTCTTATCACTTTTCGACACTGCTTCAAGATCATGACCAAACACAGCCTCAGCATATTTTCGTGTTTCGAATGGAATTGGCGAAGTATTCTGTCTTTGACTTAAATCAGAAATAATCAGTGCGCTAGAAAAAGCGCCAATCATACCAAAGGTTTGTTGATACTTGAGCCCATTACGCAACGCGCCATAACCACCCATTGATAAGCCTGCAATCATGGTATCGGATTGCTTAGGCGATAAGGGGAAAACCTTGCGGGTGAAATTTACCAATTCTTGACCAATAAACTCACCATATAACGCATGCGTTGCCTTTTGATCGACATAAAACTGATTTTCACCGGCAGGCATCACGACCGCAATGCCGTATCGAATGGATAAGTCTTGAATATTCGTGTGATTCAGCCAGTCATCTTCGCTACCTAAAATTCCGTGCAGCAAATATAGCGTCGGGTAAGTTTCCTGTGTCTGCACATCTTGACCGGGAAGTTGTGGCTGATCTGCTGGCAATATGACATTGATATGAACGTCACGTAATAAAGATTGTGAAAAGAAACGACACCTAAATACAGCCATGATAATTCTCCTTAGCTAAAAACAATTTTCTGTAGGGCAAAGTGATCAACGTGCGAAAAGGTCAGATTAACCTCATAACGACCTGGCTGAGCAGCTAAATCAGCCGATTCAACTTCACCATTTTTGATTTGGACCTTTCCAACCACAGTTTGATCAAACATTGTCATCGCGCAGTTTATACCGTTCCGATTACTCAAATAAGCGTCAAATAATTCCA
>NZ_AZEU01000305.1:269-5365 GCF_001435035.1 Lacticaseibacillus manihotivorans DSM 13343 = JCM 12514 | reverse complement strand
CCCGTGTGAATCATGGGATTGCGCTGCTTTTTTGAAATTCTATGAATAATCCAGGATTAGCCGTGTTTGGGGTGGCACTCACGATCTTAGGACCAGATAATTTGATTCAACAGGTGAGTCCGGGCATCATCGTGGCCCAAGTTTTTCAAGTGGTCGTTGAAGCGGCGGTGGTGCGTGGATATGGCACCTTGATCCATATGCAAGCTGCACGGATGAAGCATTTTGCCCATGATGCGATGTATGACGACTTGACGGGTTTACAGAATTTTCGCGCGTTCACCGAAAATTTGGAAAATACCTTCTTGCGTTATCGGGCTCGCGGGGTCAAATTTGCCTTATATACGCTGGACATCGACCATTTCAAGCGCATCAACGATACCTATGGGCACCTGTATGGCAACAAAGTGTTACAAGCAGTGGCCAAGCAGTTGCAAGATACGATGAACGCAGTTGGGTATCAAAATGATCTTTATCGTACTGGTGGTGAAGAATTTACCATTTTAGTTTACGATATCAATGATTCCCTTGAGGAAGCGGAACGCATCACCCGCATGATTCAAGCCAATATCGCCAAGTTAGCGTTTGAAGTCGGGGCTGGCTCCCGGCATGTGACCGTGTCGATTGGCGAAGATCGGGTGTTGGCGGGAGATGAAAGTCACCTTGAAGTTTATCGTCGGGCTGATGAATACCTCTATCGTTCCAAACAAAATGGGCGCAATGCGATCACCTTGCGGGGTAAAACGCTTGACCGTTTGAATCACGAATCACCTTGTTGAGTTTCGCTCAGCAAGGTTTTTTTAATCCAGCAAGACACCTATTACTTGACAGTGTCGAGATACCCGTATACAATCACATTAATTCGTTCATAGGAGGGTATCATGGGTAAAATGAAATTAGGTTTCGGGCTAGGGGTACTAGCTGCAGGGATGTTGGCAATCAGTGGGTGTTCCAGTACAAGCGCCGCTAAAAAGTCGACCGCTAAGCCAGTCACGATTACATACTGGCATCGCATGACAGGTAGTTGGAATACCGCTCAGCAGAAAATGATTAAAGATTTCAATGCCTCGCAGTCGAAGTACAAAGTGGTGGCCCAATCGATGGGTAGCTACGATGCGTTGCAACAAAAAATTATGGCTGCTGCCAAGTCCAAGACCTTGCCAACCATGGCGCAGGCGCCGAATACCAATATCGGCGATTATGCCAAAACTGGTTTGATCACACCGTTCAAGTTGTCGCAAAAGACGCTTGCGCAAGTTTATCCGAGCTTTTTGGCGGGTGGGCAATACCAAGACAAGCAATACGGCTTGCCATACTCTGTTTCGACCCAAGTGTTGTTTGTGAACACCGATTTGGTCAAGCAATATCATTTGACCATTCCCAAGACCTGGAATGATGTCGAAAAAATGGGCCCAGCTTTAGCGAAGTCAGGTGTCGCCACGATCGCGTTGGACGCTTCTTATGATGTTGCCTTGGAATCCATGGCTCATGAAGCTGGCAGCCCGTTGATCACGCCTGCGCGCAAGGCCAATCTCGACAGTGCCAAGACTTTAGCACAAGTCGATCGCTTATTGTCAATGCGCAAAGCCGGCATTTTATCGACGGCTGGCAGTGATGGCTATTTCTCAACGGCTTTCTTCAATAAAAAGGCAGTGTTTGGGATCGCCAGCTCCGCTTCGATTCCAGTGATTCAACAACAAGCACCGAAATCCATGCACTGGACGACGGCTCAAATTCCAAGTGTGAATGATTCGCACCAAGGCGTGTTGAACGGGAACTATAACGTCGTCTTTAAATCAGCTTCCAAAGCACAACTCGCCGGAGCTGAAGCCTTCCAGAAGTTCCTGTTGAAACCAAAACAAGCGGCATACTGGGCAGAAAAATCCGGTTATGTGCCGGTCACCCCTGCGGCAGTGCAAAGCGACGACTATCAAAGTTTCTTAGCCGATAATGCCGGGTTTAAAGCCGCGGTGAAAGCCAGTGAAGACAGTTTTGCATCCACAGTGTTTGCCGGTTATGGCGATTATCGCAATGCCTTGTTAGATACAGTTGATTCGACGTTGACGAAGAATGTTGCCGGCGATACTGCCTTTAAAGCATTACAAGCGAAAACAGAAAAGATATTAGCAGATAATTAATGTTTTTTCACGGATTAATAAGCCGTACAGTTTAATACTGTGCGGCTTATTTACGTGCAATTTAGTCGTTGAAAATATCCTGAATCTCTTTATAAATCCGCCGGGGATTCGTCTAATAACCCCGCAAATAACAGGTTCCCAATATTACATACTTGTCATGAAATAAATTCGTTCCTACAATTGACACTCGATATTATAAATGATTTAATGTAGGCGTAAGTTAATGTATAGTCATTTAAAATTAAATAATTTGATTGTTTCGTGGATGATGGGATCTTGGGAGATCAGTCGCCGCTTGGGGGTTATGAAATGAGACAACACTTATCCGATGAGAAAGTCCATTACAAGTTATATAAAGATGGAAAAAATTGGGTCGCAGCAAGTATCGCAACAGGAATTGCAATTCCCGTCGCTTTATTTTCTGCGGTCTTTTTGAGTCCTGTACATGAGGTGCAGGCGACTAGTGATGATTTAGGGTACACTTATACTGCCGGGCAATCTGACCTATCAAATAGCGAGGTCGCTGATGGCATCAAAGCAGGTACAGTTTATGATGCCACGTCGAATGGTAGTAGTACTGTCAAAATTGATAACACGGAAATTGAGAAGATTGCCGCGGCTCATTTACAGTTGACACTTAATGGCAATACATGGTCGCTTTCACCGGATGCCGATTTTGTAAAAACCAGTATCGACACCGTTTTGACTGGCTTGGGATACCCTACTGATGCCGTGAGTGATCCCACCAGTAAGACCAATGCCCAAAGCATTTTAGACTATTTAAAAAAAGATGGTTTGCAATCCGTTAACGGTGGGTCAACTGCCAGAGAAGACGGTAATATCAGTTGGATGGTGACCCCTCTGATTTCTGGTTCAAGTCTCGATATGAGCGGTAACCAAGGTGGTAGTATTAACCAAGCCGACACGTTGATAGGTGATACGGGATTTGGTGCGATCATTGCGGGTAGTTTAAAAGTTGAAGACAGTGATCAAGCGCCATTTCCAACGACTAATGCACAGATTTTATTGGCTAATCATGGGTATTTAAATGGGACAGGTTCCATTCCGAATGGACTGATCAATCAGCTTAAGCAATTTTCATTTGCAGATGGTTCATTTGCCTCTTCTATGAAGAGGCTACAATCAGCTACGACTCAGTTGATGGGACTGTACTCAAAGACTGATGGGTCTGCAGCGGTTTCATTTTATCAGTACAACGCATCGACGGAACTCGACCTAGATTTTAGTAAAGCAGTAAAAGACGCAAACGGGGACTATGTTTTCACCATTAATTCAGACACACTTAAAGGTAACCGTTATACTTTTGATTGGAAGAATCAAGCCGCTTATACTGGTGGAAATGTCATCATTAACTACACCGGTTCTAGTGTCATCAATTTTCAAGATACGACAAACTTTAAGCCGGATTTCTTAACTGGTGACAATCAAATTGTGCTGTCTGTGCCAAATGGCAATACCATTAATTTCACAAATGCTGATGGCCCTGATCAAAACCATGCCGTAGTTCTAGCCCCAACTTCTGATGTGATTACCAATGTGGGTGCATACGGTGGTATTGTTGGTGCCATTAACGGTGATGGTTCAAACGACGGGTACGATGAAAATACGGATCCTGGCAACCCAATCAACACGAATCCAAAAACACCAGATACCAATGTTCCCGACGATCCTGGCAATAATCCGACAAAGTCAACTGACACAACGAAAACCCCAGATGATGGTGGCGATACGACAACGACCACAACTTCGAAGACGCCTGAATCCAAAGCAGTCACTGTTAATCAAACCATCTCTACATCTGTGTCTGACAAAGACGGGATCGACCCAACGGATATTCCTGAAAGTGATCTCCCTAAAAATACCGAAACGAAATCGACAACTTTCACTGCGACCGTCAAAGACGATGGCACTGTTTCGTATACCAATGCCGATGGTAGGATTTCTTTAGAAGCACCATTTAATGATGTTCCAGTTGAAACCACCACTAAAATTGGCAACACGACATATACGGTTCAAGTTAGTGGGACGTTAACGGACAATTCTGGTCTTGACGAGGATACTTTGGATACCAAAGCGGTAACTGATCAAATTGGCCAAGCCACTGATGGTACCACGTTAAATTGGAACATTTCCGTGGTTTATTTTCCATCTAGCACCAGCAAGCATAAGCAAGTAAACTTCAATAACGAAGTCTTCTTTGACTATGCCGATGATGATTTTGATAGCGATCCAGACAATCTTCCAGAAGATTTCACTCGCACAGCCGTTGTTAGTTACGTGGAAACCACGGATTCACAAGGGCACAGTTCCTACTCAGACTGGCAAGTTGAACAAAGCCTTGATGCGTTGACGGATGCCAATGTGCCAACAATGGCAGGCTATCGCACCAATATTGAAAATGATATTACTGATGATGCTATCATTGGCATGCTCAAATCCATGGGTCCAATTAATGGCGCTTCTGTTACTGCAGAAACTCAGGTAACGTATGAAAAAGTCGTACAACTAGATGACGGCATTCATGTCTACACGAAGGCGCAACAGCCTGGAGGAGTTGAACAACCAAGCGGTACAGTAGGGACGAATAAACCTCAAGGTGACCCTGGAGATCCACTGGATACAACGGATGATGATAACAACTACGTCCCAGATCCAGATCATGTTTACACGAAGGCGCAACAACCTGGAGGGGTTGAACAACCAAGCGGTACAGTAGGCACGAATGAGCCTCAAGGTGACCCAAGTGATCCATTGGATACAACGGATGACAATACCAACTATGTCCCAGATCCAGATCATGTTTACACGAAGGCGCAACAACCTGGAGGGGTTGAACAACCAAGCGGTACAGTAGGCACGAATGAGCCTCAAGGTGACCCAAGTGATCCATTGGATACAACGGATGATGATACCAACTATGTCCCAGATCCAGATCATGTC
>NZ_AZEU01000305.1:0-149 GCF_001435035.1 Lacticaseibacillus manihotivorans DSM 13343 = JCM 12514 | reverse complement strand
GGCACGAATGAGCCTCAAGGTGACCCAGGCGATCCATTGGATACAACGGATGACGACAATAACTACGTCCCAGATCCAGATCATGTTTACACAAAGGCGCAACAACCCGGAGGGGTTGAACAACCAAGCGGTACAGTAGGCACGAATGA
>NZ_AZEU01000304.1 GCF_001435035.1 Lacticaseibacillus manihotivorans DSM 13343 = JCM 12514 | reverse complement strand
TTTTTATTGTCCAAAAAATTTTGAGACAGTGGCTAACTTGATTCTAAAATGCGCGCCGCAAAAAGCTTTTATGATCTACGCGCCAAATCATGCGCATTGGCAAATGGCCACGGCTTTAATGGGGTCACAGCGCTTAGGCGACTTGCTTGAAGCCAGAAATGTGAATGATGTGGTGTTCGGCCACTTGCACAAACGCCAGGCCGCACAAACTATCGCCAATACCACTTATTATCACCAGCCGATGGGCTATGGGTTGCGGCGCTTAAATGAGTGGGACGGCAGTGACTGGTTTGAAGAATGGCGCAAAACCTTGGTGTGGCTGGAAGTTTAGGCAGAATTTTGCAAAAAGGGGTTGCGTCGACGGCGAAAATTTTGTATATTATTAAAGTTGATTGACGGAGGATTAGCGAAGAGGCTAAACGCGACGGACTGTAAATCCGTTCCTTCGGGTTCCTAGGTTCGAATCCTAGATCCTCCATTATATCATTGGGGTATAGCCAAGCGGTAAGGCAACGGACTTTGACTCCGTCATGCGCTGGTTCGAATCCAGCTACCCCAATTGGTACCGACTCATCTGCGTGGTGAGTCGGTTTTTTGTACCCAGAGCGTTTTGAAGCGTACTTAGGCGATCAGGTAGCCTAGCTCAAGTGTTTGGACAGTTCTTTGGTCCGAGTGCTTGAGCGTAGCTAGCTGTATCGCCGTTGCTTCAAAACGCTCGACGATAAGCCAGTGTGTTTCCAAGCGAACTTAGCCGACCAGGTAGCCCGCTTGAGACTTTAAAGCGGGCTTTTGCCTTGAAGTCTCAAGCGTAGCTAGCTGTGTCGGCGTTGCTTTGAAAAACACGACGATGTTTAGAGCGGTTCCAAGCGGTAGCTAGCCGTAGATGCGTTGCTTGGAACCGCTCAACGAAAGGATAAGTGAGCTTGCGCCAAGGTGGACTGCGTTCCATGCCCATCCAACTGGAGTCGACCACCTTGGCGTGTTTTGTTATTAGAAAGCCGAACAATCACGCAACCAATTGCATAAAATCTGCGACATGATAGCGCTTTTCGACTAGACCAATCTTGACATTACGTCAGGTAATCGGTAAATTGGATACAATAGTAGAAACGGGAGGCATTTTCATGAAATTGGGATTCATTGGCGCTGGGAACATGGCGCAAGGGATTATCGACGGGTTGTTGAAGGCCAAAACCTTTGCGCCAGCTGACATTGTGATCCACGGCGGACATCCTGCCAACTATGAAGCATACGCGCAAAAGTCAGGCGTGCAAACGGTTGACTCCAACACCGCGGTGATCGAATCCTCTGATGTGGTCGTGTTAGCCGTTAAACCAGTGATGGCACAAGACGTGATCGAAGAAATCAATCCGGCATTGCAAGCCAAAACCACACCATTGCTGTCGTTGTTGTCTGGGGTGTCACTGCTGCAAATCGAAGGCTTCTTAGGCACCAAAGATTATCAGTTGATCCGCGTGATGCCGAACTTAAATGTCGCGATCAACCAAGGGATGACCGCATATGCCGCCAACCCTGCCGCCGCAGACATCAAAGATACTGTCGTCGCTTGGTTTGATACCATCGGTGAAACCATTGAGTTGGCGGAAAAGCATTTTTCGACTTTCGTGGCCTTAGCAGGATCTAGTCCCGCCTTTGTTTACATGTTTATCGATGCGTTGGCGCGCGCTGGGGTCAAACATGGCTTGACCAAAAAGCAAGCCGATAAAATTGCGGCCCAAGCCGTGTTAGGCTCAGGCGCGATGGTGTTGCAAAGTCCAGAATCGCCATTTGACTTGGTGGATAAAGTTTCCAGTCCTGGTGGCACGACAGTTGCTGGATTGTTGGCGATGGAAGCAGCAGGTTTCATGCCTTCAGTGGTTGCCGGTGTCGATGCCACGATCGCTAAAGATCAGGAAGAACAATAGGCGCTTGCAATTTTGGTCTATACCGGTTATGATGACAACATAGACCAATCACGAAAGGACGAATTTCTGTGGAATTCCCAGTTTATATCCAAATTCATAATGCACTGCGCGAGCAAATCGAAGCCGGCAAATGGCAGATCGGGGATCGCATTCCTAGCGAACGCGAACTGGCAGCGAGTTTTCAAGTGTCGCGGATGACGTTGCGCCAAGCGATCCAAACTTTAGTTGATGAAGGCATTTTGGAACGGCGCGTCGGGGCCGGGACTTATGTCGCCAATCGCAAAGTGCAAGAAAAGGTCTCTGGGGTCACCAGTTTTTCTGATGTGATGGTTGCCCAAGGCAAAGTCCCTTCAAGCAAAACCGTTTCTTACCACGTGGCCAAGCCCTCGATTTCAGAAACTGAAAAGTTGAAACTCGACGACAATGTCCAAGTGTTGCGCATGGAACGCGTTCGCTATGGGGATGGCGTGCCGATTTGTTTTGAAGTCGCGACCATTCCGTTTGATTTGATCAAAGACTTCTCCAAATCCGAAGTGACCACCTCGTTTTATCACACCTTAGAGAAAAAAGGTGGCTATGTGATCGGCGGGGCGCAACAAACCGTTGGCGCCACCGTCGCCAGCGAACGCATCGCGGATTACTTAGAGATCAAACGCGCCAGTGCGATTTTGCGGTTGCGGCAGATCTCATTTTTACAAGATGGGCGCCCATTTGAATATGTCCGCACGCAATATGTGGCTGACCGGTTCGAATTGGTCTTGGAACGCTAAAAAGTGACCCCGCGTGAAAATTTTCACGCGGGGTTTTGCTATCTGTTGTGACCCGCGGTAGAATAGTAGCAACACGAAATGAATTCGCGTATTACGCGTAACAATCTGAAAGGTCTAAACATGACATACGAAGATGACGGGCTCGCCCTCCATACTGACTTTTACGAATTGAATATGATGTACACCTACTGGAAGCAAGGCATCGCTGAGAAGAACTCCGTATTTGAAGTTTACTTTCGCGATTTGCCATTCGGGAGTGGCTTTGCGGTGTTTGCTGGCTTGGAACATGTGGTGCAATATTTGCAAGATCTGCATTTTTCCGATGCCGACATCGCTTATCTCAAAGACGTCACCGACTATCCGCAAGAATTCTTGGATTATTTGGCGAACTTGAAATTCACTGCCACTGTGCGTTCTGCGGTTGAAGGGGATTTGGTGTTCAATAACGAACCGATTTTACAAGTCGAAGGCCCGCTGGCACAAGGCCAACTGGTCGAAACGGCGATTCTAAACATCATCAACTATCAAACCTTGGTGGCCACTAAAGCCGCTCGCATTCGCTCAGTGGTTGGCGATGATCCGTTGATGGAATTCGGGACCCGGCGCGCGCAAGAAACGAGTGCGGCCATGTGGGGCACTCGCGCCGCTTTTATCGGTGGGTTCAATGCCACGTCTAACGTGCGTGCAGGCAAAGTTTTCGGGATTCCGATTTCAGGTACCCATGCCCATGCTTTAGTGCAAGCTTATCAAGATGACTATGCTGCCTTTAAAGCATACGCCGAAGTGAACCATGATGTGACTTTCTTAGTGGACACCTATGACACTTTGCGCTCTGGTGTTCCTGCGGCCATTCGCGTGGCCAAGGAAATGGGTGATAAAATCGATTTCCAAGGCGTCCGCATCGATTCAGGGGATATGGCTTATATCTCTAAACGCGTCCGCCAACAACTTGATGATGCTGGTTTCACCGATACCAAGATCGTCGCTTCGAATGATTTGGATGAAAACACCATTCAAAACTTGAAGATGCAAGGCGCCAAAATCGATACTTGGGGCGTCGGGACCAAAGTGATCACCGCCTTTGATCACCCGGCGTTAGGCGCGGTGTACAAACTGGTGGCCATTGAAGATGATCATGGCGAAATGGCAGATACGATCAAGTTATCTTCCAACGCTGAAAAAGTCTCCACGCCAGGCAAAAAGCAAGTTTGGCGTATCACTCGTCACGCCAACGGCAAGTCTGAAGGCGACTATGTAGCGTTAGCTTATGAAGATGTGGCCAGCTTGGAAGAATTGTACATGTTCCATCCCAACTTCACCTACATCAACAAAACCATCACCGACTTTGATGCCCGTCCATTGTTGCAAACCATTTTTGATCACGGGGACTTGGTTTACAAGTTGCCGAAGTTGGTCGATATTCGCAAGTTTGCGATGCAATGCGTCGAATCACTGTGGGATGAATATACCCGGGTGCTCAACCCGCAAGATTACCCCGTCGACTTGTCTCAAGCCGCTTGGGACAACAAAATGGCGATCATTCGCCGCATCAAAGAAAAAATCAATTGGCGTCAAGCCTAGGATCGAAAACCGAAACCTCCTGCAGGTTTCGGTTTTTTGCTGCCTTGCGGCCCGAAAATCTGGGGGCTGCGACGGCTTTTCGCCACTGCGGTGAATTGGACCATTGCCGGTGCGGCCGACTGCAGCTCTCGAGCATATACCGTTCGAGGAGCTTTCGCCTAAATTTAGAACCAAAGAAAATCACTTTGTTTCTAAATCTGCCGGTGAAATCCAAGTGAGCCGCCAAAAAACAGCGTCTCACTTGATTTCACTGCCACGGGCAATGGCCCAATTCACCTCCGTTCCACCAAACCATCACAGCCCCCAGATTTTCTTCGTTGTGATTACTAACTTACAGATTCAACCCGCTTACGGGTGACCGTATTTCCCAACTAATCGTCACATAGACGTTGGTAATGGATGTTTCGTAGCCATCAGGTGTCAGTGGCCTAGCGTAGTGGAAGTGATTTGAAATTGGGACGGAAGCTGGCCGCCGCTGCATATTGAGAAGACTGTTAGCGACTTGTCGCTTACAGTCTTCCGCAGGTCGAAATCCGGCGAGTGGGGAGCGTAGCGACACATCTCGGCTAGTTCGGCCGAGGACCCTCTATATGCAGCGGCGGCCAGCTGGAGTCCCAATTTCAAATCGCTGAAACGAAGCTAGACCACTGGCGCCTGATAGCGGCTATGAAACCCTGTCGATGCCGGACAGCAATACAACTTCAGAAGCCGGATTTAAAGATGAAAGAGTATTAGAGAACATTGGCGGTCAGTTGGCGCGACCTCCAGTGCCTTGATTTGGTTGTGCCGACTGACTGGAATCGCTGATTGAAACCACCATTTTTGTCAGGTTAGGTTTCACGGTCGCTTCAAGAAATCCTTATTTAATGGTAGAATTGAAACGATAAGTGTGAAAATCACACAACAATAATGAAAGCAGGGATACGATGATCTCAAAAGATAGTGTCGCACACGTCGCTGAATTATCGCGCTTAGCATTCAGTGATGCTGAGCTCGACCAATTCACCAACCAACTCGACGACATTTTAAACATGGTGGATCAACTGGAAACCGTTGATACCACAGGCGTTCCCGCCACGACGCAATCCATCCACTTACAAAATGTGATGCGCGAAGACGTCGCGGTCAATGATACGAAGACTGAAGATTTATTCAAAAACGTGCCAACCTCAAAAGGCACTTTGATTCAAGTGCCTGCTATCATCGACAAGGAGGAAGACTAGTTTGGATTACTTTACAACTGACATCGACTCTTTGCATGCCCAATTAGTTGCTGGCACAATCACTGCCGCAGATTTAACCAAAGACACTTTGGCTAAAATCGCTGAAATCGATCCAGACATTGACGCCTTTTTGAACTTGAATGACCAAGCCCAAGTTCAAGCCCAAGCCGTTGACGCGGCTGGCATCAATGCCGATCAACCACTGTCTGGCATTCCCGTGGCAATCAAAGACAACATCGTGACCAAGGACTTGACCACCACTGCCGCGTCCAAAATGCTCGAAAACTTCGTGCCGATTTATAATGCCACAGTCGTTGAAAAGCTCAATGCCGCCGGGGCCATCAACGTCGGCAAGTTGAACATGGATGAATTTGCCATGGGCTCTTCAACGGAAAACTCCGCGTTCAAAACCACGAAAAACGCTTGGGACCACACCAAAGTCCCTGGTGGTTCATCAGGTGGCTCCGCTGCCGCTGTTGCCTCTGGCCAAGTGCTTGCCGCTTTAGGGACGGATACTGGGGGCTCGATTCGCCAGCCTGCCGCTTTCAACGGCATCGTCGGCTTCAAGCCAACGTATGGCCGGGTTTCACGTTGGGGCTTGATCGCCTTTGGGTCCAGCTTGGACGCCATCGGCACCTTGACGCGCAGTGTGAAAGATTCGGCCCGCGTGTTGAATGTGATCGCCGGCCACGACGAGAAGGATTCTACCAGTGCTGACTTTGATGTGCCTGACTTCACTGAAAAAATCGGCCAAAGTATCAAAGGCATGAAAATCGCTTTGCCTGAAGAGTATTTAGGCGAAGGCATTGATCCACAAATTGTCGCTGCGATTCAAAAAGCGGCCGATCAATTCCGCGCTTTAGGCGCCACCGTCGATACGGTTTCCTTGCCACATACCAAGTATGCCGTTCCGGCTTATTACATCATTGCCAGCTCCGAAGCCTCATCCAACCTGCAACGCTTTGATGGGATCCGTTATGGCTTCCGCGCCAAAGACGTGAAGAATTTGACGGATGTTTACGTGCGCTCTCGTTCTGAAGGCTTCGGCCCAGAAGTTAAGCGCCGCATTATGTTAGGGACGTTCTCCTTGTCTGCCGGCTTTTATGATGCTTACTTCAAAAAAGCCGCCCAAGTGCGGACGCTCATCACCGAAGACTTCAACCAAGTCTTTGAAAACTATGACTTGGTCATGGGTCCAACCACGCCAACCACCGCGTTTGGTATCGGTGAAAAAGTGACGGATCCATTGACCATGTACATGAACGACATTTTGACCATTCCGGTTAACTTAGCCGGTTTGCCTGCAGCGTCGATCCCTGCCGGGTTTGTCGACAAGATGCCAGTGGGCTTGCAGTTGATCGCCAAACATTTTGACGAAAGCACAATTTATCAAGCGGCTGACGCCTTTGAAAGCCAAAACGATTATCTTGACTTGATCCCAGGAGGTGCGCGTTAATGAACTTTGAAACGACTATCGGCCTGGAAGTCCATGTCGAGTTAAAAACCAAATCTAAAATGTTCTCTCCATCCCCAGTGTCTTATGGCGCAGAACCAAACACCCAAACCAACGTTATCGACTGGGGCTTTCCTGGGGTTTTGCCCACAATCAACAAAGGGGCCTACTCCTACGGCATCATGGTGGCGTTAGCGCTGCACGCTGACATCACCCGCGATACCCACTTTGATCGCAAGAACTACTTCTATCCAGATAACCCCAAAGCCTACCAAGTGACCCAAGCGGAACAGCCGCTGGCCACTAACGGCTGGGTAGAAATCGAAGTCGACGGCAAAAAGAAGAAAATCGGGATCGCGGAACTGCACGTCGAAGAAGATGCCGGGAAAAACCAGCATGAACCAGACGGCTATTCTTATGTCGATTTGAACCGCCAAGGCACACCACTGGTTGAAATCGTGTCCAAGCCTGACATCGCCAGTCCTGAAGAAGCCTATCAATACTTGGAACAACTGCGCCAAATCGTGCAGTTTACCGGCGCTTCTGATGTGAAAATGGAAGAAGGTTCCATGCGGGTTGATACCAACTTGTCCGTGGCTCCGATCGGCGCAGACAAGTACGGCACCAAGACGGAAATCAAGAACTTGAACTCCTTTAACCATGTGCGCGACGGCTTGGCTTACGAACAAGCCCGGCAACAAGCTGTCTTGCGTGCTGGCGGTGAAATTCGTCAAGAAACGCGCCGTTGGGATGTCGACAAGAAGGAAACCATTTTAATGCGGGTCAAGGAAGGCGCGGATGATTACCGCTACTTCCCAGAACCAGACTTGCCACCAGTGCATGTGTCGCAAAAGTGGATCGATGAAGTCGCTGGCCGCTTACCACAACCACCAGCTGCTCGTCGGGCGCATTATGTCGCTGACTGGGGCATTCCAGAATACGATGCTGGCGTGTTGACGCAAACGCTTGAAATGGCCAACTTCTTTGAAGCCACGGTTGCGGCTGGCGCTGATGCCAAGCTCGCCTCTAACTGGTTGATGGGTGAAGTGTCCGGTTACTTAAACGCGCAACATCAAGAACTCAAAGATGTCGCGCTCACACCTGAACACTTGGCTGGGATGATCATTTTGATTTCTGATGGCACGATTTCTTCTAAAATCGCCAAAAAGGTCTTCAAAGAAATCATCGAAAACGACACGGATCCGAAGGCTTTCGTTGAAGCCAAAGGAATGGTGCAGTTATCCGATCCGGCGCAACTGACGCCGATCATCGATGCCGTCTTAGATGATAACCAACAATCTATCGACGACTTCAAAGCAGGTAAAGATCGGGCCATCGGCTTCTTGGTGGGGAACATCATGAAGCAGACCCGCGGCAAAGCCAACCCGAAAGTGGTCAACCAAATCTTGATGCAAGAGATCAAGAAACGTTAATTGAATGTGTGTGAAAAGTCGTGATTTTTGAATCGCGGCTTTTTTGTTTGAAACAAAATGCCGCCATCAGGTGCCAGTGGTCTGGCTTCGTTACGGAACTGAAATCATCTCTCGTGGCCGGCCGGCTCCAGAAATCGGCACAAACCGCCGATGTTCTTATGCCTGAATTCAAAGCCGAAACCCGCGTCTTTGAATTCGCCTGAAATATTAGCGGAGCCAGAAGACCACTGTCTCCGCTAATATTTCTGCCACGTTCGATGATTTCAGTTCCTCCACTTCGCCAGACCACTGGCACCTGATGGCTACGAAACGTGTGTTACCAACTCTGACGTGATATTTTTTGCGCATTGCTGTCGGTTGAATGTGTAAGCTAGCGATATCAACGGAGAAAAATCTGGGGGCTGCGATGGTTTGGCAGAACGGAGGTGAATTGGACCATTGCCCGTGGCAGTGAAATCAAGTGAGACGCCGTTTTTGGTGGCTCGCGCGGATTTCACCGGCAGATTTAGAAACAAAGTGTTTTTCTTTGGTTCTAAATCTAGGCGAAAGCTCCTCGAACGGTTTGTGTTCGAAAGCTGCAGCCGGCCGCACCGGCAACTGATCCAATTCACTGCAGTGGCGAAAAACCTCGCAGTCCCCAGATTTTCGGGCGTAAGGCGATTGGTATCGCTAACTGGAAAATTCAAAGCACACGTACGCTACTGGACAGCGTGCGATAGTTGTAACCGGAATTAAAGCTGACTTAGTATCATTTGTCAAATGAAGCTTCTCTGATGCATCGTCTCAAACAACTTAAAAAATATGCTGAAGGTGACGACAACGCCTTTTCGATAAACATACTCGAACTTTTTGGTTAGACCATAGAAGACATTGAACAGACACTCAGCACTTTACCAACATTTAAACATGACAACCATACGCCTGAAGCCTTTTACACTAGATTTTATCCGCGCAATCGCGCATAATTAATCTGGAATCTTTTTGTGAAAGGACGTGCAAGATGACTCAACGCGCACGATTGATCTATAACCCAACCAGCGGCAACGAAGGCATGAAGCGCTATGTTGCCGATATTTTAGACGTGATGGAACAAGCGGGGTATGAATCCAGCGCTTACCAAACCACGCCAGAACCGTTTTCCGCCAAAAAGGAAGCTTCTCGCGCCACCCTTGATGGCTTTGATTTGATCGTGGCGGCAGGCGGCGACGGCACGATCAATGAGGTGGTCAATGGCATCGCGCCTCATCGCCACCGTCCAAAAATGGCGATCATCCCAGCAGGGACCACTAATGACTATGCGCGCGCATTGGCCATTCCCCGCGAAGACCCTGTGGCCGCAGCCAAGGTGATTTTAGCCGGACAAACCTTGCGCATGGATATCGGGAAAGCCAACAAGCATTACTTTATGAATATTGCTGCCGGGGGCTTATTGACTGAGCTGACTTACGGTGTGCCGAGTGAATTTAAGTCGATTTTTGGCTATTTTGCTTATGTGATGAAAGGTGCTGAAATGCTGCCAGCCATCAAACAATTCCCGATCCACTTGGAATATGATGATGGCGTCTATGATGGCCCGGCATCGATGTTCCTGTTGGCGATGACGAACTCCATCGGCGGCTTTGAACAAATCGTGCCAGATTCAAGTTTAGGGGATGGCAAGTTCTCTTTGATCGTGGTGAAAACCGCCAAGCTTCCAGAATATTTAGTTTTAATGGGCAAGGTGTTAAACGGCGGCCGCCATGTCGATGATCCTAACATCATTTACACCAAGACCCAAAACCTGGTCGTTACCCGTGAAGATGGCGAAGAATTGAAGATCAATTTGGACGGCGATTACGGTGGTTCTGCGCCGATGACCTTCCAAAACTTGCGCCAACATATTGAAATGTATGCCAACGTTTCCGAAATTCCCGATGGCAACATTGCCGACGATGCCGCCCAGCAGGATTACTTACAAGAAGTCGAAACGATTTCTGAAAGTGACATCAATGGCGACGGGAAAATCGGTAAATAAATGAAAAGCGCCAGTTCACGTTGTCGTGAGCTGACGCTTTTCAAATACTAGGCTGGTAAAATATTTTTGTCGATGGCTAACCGGTCCCGCCCAGCATTTTTAGCTAAGTATAAGGCTTGGTCAGCGCGGCGGAAGGTCATTGTCGCATCGCGGTCGTCGACTTGGGCTAAGGTCATGCCAAAACTTGCCGTTAAATTTAAGGTGCCAGCTTGTGTGGCGACTTGGAGCCCGCGCATACACGCTAAGGCGTTCAAGCCGATTTGTTTAGCTTGAGTGCACGTGGTGTTGGGTAAGATCACGGCAAATTCTTCGCCGCCAGTGCGATACACGTGATAATGCGGATCGGCATTTTGCAACATTGCATCTAGCCCTTGGGCAGCGGCTTTTAACGCGGCATTGCCGGCTAAATGACCGTGCTCATCGTTGATCGATTTAAAGTGATCCAAGTCAAAGGTCATCACGCCAAGCGGCTTATCGGTGGTGGCTTTGGCATAGGCTTTGGTCAAATCGTTTTGAAACATAGCCCAGTTGCGTACGCCACTTAGCGCGTCAAATTGCGTTTCGTGAGTCAAGCGCGCCATCACTTGTTCGGAGCTGCGCTGAGATCGACCGTTGAAAAAGATCACCAACATCGCAATCGTGAAGCTGACAAAATTGATGATCACCAGATACCATTGCGTGTGATAAGCCAAGCGGATCACTAACCAAAATCCCGCATCAATCACCAAAGGCGGCAAAGCAAATAACCAAGGATTATCCGGCGACCAACCACGGGCATAATGACTTTCGTAAAACAGGGCTAAGCCAACGATAATAAACACAAGCCAAACGACCGCCGTCATTGCACCAGTCGCCGCAAAAGTGATCCCATCGACGATTTTTAAGATCAAGAAGGCAAAAAAGCTGTCGATCATTAAATCTGTGTACATCATGATCAACAACTGCAAGTTGATCAATAGCCAATACTCTTGCATGCCTTGCGCGTTGGCGGCCTTGTTGATGACGCGCATGGCGATCAGTAGCAGCGATACGGCAATCACCAACGGGAGGGCCTGTTGAAACTGGCCAACAGTATGCTTGGCTGCCGCGCGTTTGGCAGAAAAGTTCTCTAATAATCCAAATAATACAGTGTAGCCTAAGCCGCCTAAAAGCGTGAAGACGATCACCGTTAACATGTGTGCAAGCATAAGTGGCCTCCTAAGTCCTACTACTGATAAGTTTAGGCAATGTCAGTGGATGACGCAAGCATTTATGACGAATCGTCGACAAAATTGTAACAAATATTACTGCAAGCTTGAATTTTGAGTATAAGCTTCGATCATGTGGTTTGGCGTATGGGACTGAATCAAGCGACGGTTGTTTTTCCGCCCAAAATAAGGTATGGTCAAGTGTACGCAACAATTGCACGGATATATAAGGAGAAATAAATTTGGCTAAAACGCCGGTAGTAAAAAATCAAGAACTGACTGTCACCATTGAAGACCTGACTTATGAAGGCATGGGGGTCGCCAAAGTCGACGGCTATCCGTTGTTTGTCGACGGGGCATTACCAGGTGAAAAAGTGGTCGCTCACATCACCAAAGCCGAAAAGAAGTTTGCTTTTGCTCGGATGACAGAATTGCTTGAGGCCTCACCAGATCGGGTGGAACCAAAAGCGAAGGCCTACGCGCAAACAGGTATCGCGCCGTTGCAACACCTGGCTTACCCTGCGCAACTGAAATTCAAACAACATCAAGTGGAGACCCTTTTCCAAAAGGCGAAACTGGACATCGAAGTGAAACCAACCTTAGGGATGGATCAGCCATTCGGTTACCGCAACAAGGCGCAGATTCCGGTACGCATGGTCAACGGCGTGTTGACGACTGGCTTTTACAAGCGTCGCAGCCACGACTTGTTACCACTGGAAGATTTCTACATTCAAGATCCTGAAATTGACAAAGCCGTGTTGATGGTGCGGGACTTATTGCGCAAGTACCAGATCCCAGCTTACAACGAAGCAGACAACTCCGGTGTGATCCGCCATATCGTGGTGCGTCGTGGGTATTTCTCGCATCAATTGATGATCGTTTTAGTCACCAATACTTGGGCCGTCGACCACTTAGAAGACATTGTCAAAGAGTTGACTGAAGCTTTGCCGGAATTGGCGAGCTTGATGTTGAACTTGAACAATCGCAAAACCAATGTCATTTTAGGCAAGAAGACCCGCACCTTGTTTGGGCACGACTACTTAGAAGACCAGTTGTTAGGGAGCACCTTCCGCATCAGCCCATTGTCGTTCTACCAAGTCAACCCGCAACAAACGGAAGTGCTGTATCAACAAGCCATCGACGCGGCTGATCTGAAAGGCAACGAAACTGTGATCGATGCGTATTCTGGGATCGGGACGATTTCCTTGTCCATGGCCAAACATGCCAAGCGCGTCTTAGGGGTGGAAGTGGTGCCAGAAGCGGTGCATGACGCCAAAGTCAACGCCTCGCTCAACAGCATCAAAAATGCCGAATTTGTGGTCGGCAAAGCGGAAGACGTGATGACCAAGTGGGCAGAAGACGGCTTGCATGCCGACGTCTTGATGGTCGATCCGCCACGCAAAGGCTTGGCGCCTGAATTCACTGCCGCCGTGGGCAAAATGTTGCCAGACAAAGTGGTTTACGTATCTTGCAACCCAGCCACGTTGGCCCGTGATATCGCCGCCTTACAAGAATTTGGCTATACTGCTAAGTCCAACCAGCCAGTGGATATGTTCCCACAAACCACTTCAATCGAATCAGTGACGGTTTTGACGAAATAAAGCTTGAACAAATGAAAATGCCGCAAGACGGGAAGTCATGCGACATTTTTTGTCCCTTTAGACACAAAGAAGAATTATTAATGATGAAATATTCGTTGAAAGATAGCGTTGGGTTAAAGCTTAAACCGACGAATTCATCAGCCGATTAACAGAATCTGATTTTCCACATGAACTTCAGATACCACAGGAATAGTTGTCTTGGATTTTAGCACGAGAAGTGAGGATGAGTGCCGACATGGCGGATCGGATTCAGACTGTCACTGGCATCAGTGCACGGAGGCGCTGCAGTTGGACGTGAATTACAATCTACAATAGTTAAGCATGTGTATGCAGGTAATCCGAATCTAATTGAAGCAGTAGATAATCTGGAATTCCGGTTACGTTTTGAATTGAACTCGCGGCAGCTGGAGAGAGAAAAGCTCGTCGATGTAATATTTGAGTAAGCGCCAGTTCGGAAATACCGATTTGTTTTGCGAAGTCTGCTGACGTGAAGCCGTAGTAGTTACGCGTTTCTTCGAGCGTATCGGCTGCGGAAAACCTATCGGCATCGGTAGGAATGATCTTATTATTTCGATTAAGCATGTCGATCCTTTCGAGTGCGCAAATGGGCAAGCTGGGTCATAAAATTGTTTGAATTCGGTGACATGACATGTTATGATTTGGGTATAGAAAAACGCCGTGCTACCAACACGACGCCGCAGACCGTTAAAGACGGTTGGCATTCATTTATCAGGTCAAAGACCGTAAACTCCTGTCCGAGTCTACTTGCGGTCTTTTTGTTTGATCACAATTTCGATGAGTTTAATCACCAACCCAATGAGATCAATTACCAAGACCCCAAAGGTTAACATGATGACTAAAGCCGCATCCACGCTCACAAAAAGGTTCCTCCTTTCCCGAGAGTTTGGAAAAAGTGCATAGGCACCACCTCACAAGGTCCAGATTAACCAACCGTTTTCAACTTTTTCTGCTCTAGATAGTGTATCATGACACCGCAGGTAGTGCATGATAAGAGACCTATGTTTCAGTGACAAGAACATAAATATTCAATGATGGCAAGACCCAAAGAAACGCGGTACGATCCTTCGAATCAGAGGATCGCACCGCGTTTCTTCTATTATATGTGGGTTATCGTTGCGTCTTATTATGCGCGCCATCAGGTGAAAAGTCTGGCATCGCGTTGAGTTTCGCCATATCGTCAGCAGAAATTTCAAAATCCAGCTGGGTATTGGCTTGGATATGCGCGGCACTCGTCGCTTTTGGCAGTGGCAAAACCCCATTTTGTAACACGAAGCGTAACGCTAACTGTGCAATCGAGACGCCATACTTGTCTGCAAACGGCCGCAAGTCGGCGTTATCCAACAATCCGCCGGTAGCCAGTGGGGAATAAGCTTCAACTAAGACGTCATTGTTCTGGGCGAAGCCGGCGTTGATCGGTTCGGTAGCGCCGATGTAGTATTGAATCTGATCGACGGCGGGCTTCAAATCGCCATGATCGATGATATTGGCGAGGTCATGATCATCGAAGTTCGATACCCCGATGGCGCGGGCTTGGTGATCATCATAGAAGCGCTGCATCATATCCCAGGCTACCAAGTTCTGCTTATCATAGCGCACGCCGGGCATCGACCAAGGCCAAGGGGCGTGGATCAAGTACAAGTCGACATAAGGCATGTCCAAATTGTCCAGTGAACGGTTGAAGGCATCAACGACGCCGACACGGTCTTTGGTTTGGGCTGGGAGCTTGGTGGTGACAAATAACTCGGAGCGGGGAATGCCGGAGTTGGCGATGGCACGGCCTACGGATTTCTCGTTGCCGTAAACGAGTGCCGTGTCGATGTGCCGATAGCCGGCTGCTAGCGCCTCACTGACTGCACGGTAGGCGACATCACCGTTAGGAATCTGCCAAGTACCGAAGCCGACTTGGGGAATATTAATGCCATTATTTAAAGTATAAGTCTCAGTCAAAATGCTCATCATAATCCCTCCATTAACATGTTCAGCTTACCAAAAGTTCGCGGCAATTCCAAGCCAAACGTGTTAAACTGAAAACAGAATATTCAAAGGAGTGCGTCCATGTCTGATTTGCCCAAAAGTACTGTTGCCAGTCGCTTGTATAAAGCTTTGATCACCAGCTTACACACCACGGACTTTGTAGAAATTTCAGTCAATCAATTATGTAAGCAAGCCGATTTGCCGCGTAGCACGTTTTACTTTTACTACGCTGACAAGCTGGCGGTGCTGGAAGAATTGGTTCACTTGTATGCCACGCAGTTTGACGAGTTGATGGCGACCTTGTCTGAGCCAGACGTTGATGCCTTTTTACAAGCGCTGTATACGGGACTTTCTGGGGATGCGGATACGGTCAAGACGCTCTTGGACGTGCACGAGCCAAGTGCGGATCTCGGCCATGAGTACCGCGAAGTCTTGCGCAAGCGCGCGGCGCAGTTGTTGCCACAGGTGCAACTTTGCGTGCCGGCGGAGTTTGCCAAAGAGTTATATGCGACCAATGCCTTCACGGCCATTGACTGGGCGCTGCGCCATGGGGAACCAGAGGCAATCGCCAAGTTTATGAACAGCTTGGCGCAAAATGTGATCGCCACCAAGTAGGGGGCATTGTAGATGGAATTATCAGAAGTTTTATCATTACGGCATGCGCAACGTGCTTATACTGGTGAAAAGATTTCGCGTGACCAGTTAGAGGCAATTCTTCAAGCCGGTGAGTTGGCACCAGTGGCTTTGGGGAAATTCGAAAATTACCATTTAACTGTGATTGAAGACCCAGAAATTTTAAACAGTATCGAATCTGCCACCGCTACGCTGTTTCATCGTCATGGTGGCAAAATGCTTTACGGGGCCCCGACGTTCGTGTTGGTTTCCGCTCAAGGCGAACAAAATGCTGATTTCTCCAGTGCGGCGATCATCGCGCACAACCTGGCTTTGAAAGCCGTCGATGAAGGCGTTGGGTTCTGCTATATCTGGGGCGCAGTGGCAGCTATCAACCAAACCCCATCTGTAATCGCTAAGTTGCAGTTGCCTGACGGGTTCAAGCCTGTGTGCGGCGTGACGCTCGGGCAAATTGAGACACCTTATGCTGAAAAAGACACAGATCCTAAGCGCATTGGGATCACCAGACTATAATGAAAAACGCGTTCGTCGATGGTTGACGAACGCGTTCTAGTTTGTAATTAAATAACAAATTGAATATTCAATTATAAACGTTTGGGGCTACTTTTCGAAGCGATTCCTTGATATGATTTCTCTAAGCAGAAAAGTGAACAAAGCGGTGACCTTTCAGTACTGGAGGGAGTGGATGCCTATGCAACCTGTGGCAGAAACAAAATCTAGGAAAGGAGTGTCTCTATGTCGGTGGCTGTGTTAGCAGTCACAGTCGTGGTCCAGCAATGCGACCAGTCAGTTTCGATCACTGATTGAATTACAGCATTGGCAGCGTTGCTTACGTCAGTAGCGCCGTATTGGATTGCGATGCGTCAGACTTCAAAGAAGTCGAAACGAAAAAACGGCAATAAAAAATCGCGCTGATATACTTTGGCTAGTAAGCGCGATTTGTCATAACAAATTGTACTGATAGTTGCCGGTTTGAAAACTGCCTGCTGAGGAGAACTCTTCCGGCGTGGTGTTGACCCACCACGTTTTTTCTATGGCTTTAGTTTAACATGGACAAAGCGATCTGACAACTATTCAATAACGTTTCCATGCTGCTTCAGTTCCATTTCGCGCAGATTTCGTTCCTGCTTTAATTGACGGATCACGGAAACCATCACTTTTTGGCTGGGGTAGAATTGCATATTTTCCGGATGGGTATTTTGCCAATCGAGTTCACCGTATTTCCCTGCTAATCGTTTCAAATCGCCGGCGGTGAAGCCCAGCTGATCGGCCAACGCCCAAATCACCGTCGCTTGTCGTTGGTTGAAGCGTTGCAGGCGGCGCCCATACCAAAATTCTCCGATTTGAAACGGTAGCCAGCACGCGAATGCCACCCAAGACGCCGTGCCTGGTTTGAAAATCGCCCACAGCATGATGCCACCCATGATCACGCCGCTGAGATAATAGATATACCGATATTTCATCTTGTCACCCTCCCATCTCCACGCTGAATATAAGCCAGAAAGCGGTAGGGGGCAACGAACAAAATTGTCACTTGCGTATAAAAAAAGCCGAGGGTATTATGCGTTCGACTTTATGTTCTATGCTTTCCCCGTCCGCAATTGCGGTTCGGTGAACCACAGCATCAAGAAGTTGATCAATAACAAGCAAGCTGTGGCGATGAACACCACATTGTAGTTGAAAATCCCAGCCAACGTCCCGCCGAGTAGCGCCCCGAACATGTTACCGAGGGCCTGGAAGGACTGGTTCCAAGAGAAAATTGCCGAAGTCGCAGTGACTGGGGAGTTTTTCGTCAGTAAGGTTTGAATCGTAGGGAACAAGGCGCCATCTGAGATCCCAACTAACAAGCGCAAAATGCCTAACGTGATGACGCCTGGCACAAAGCCTTGCGGAATATAAACCAATACTGCAAATAAGTAACCAGCGACTAAGACTTTCCCGCTGCCGTGTCGATCCCCGTATTCACCCAAACGCGGGGCCGCGATAATGTTTGAGATCCCAGGCAACGCGGCGATGATCCCAGCGACTAAGGCGAATGCGCCTTTGCCGTGCATCAACTCTTTGACATACAAAGAGACGATGGGGGCGATTGAGGCATTCCCGAGTTGTACGAACAAGGTGGAAAACAGTAACACGATGATCAACTTCGGATTGGCAAACTGGGATAATAATCCGCGCAGCAGGCCTTTTTGCTTAGCTGCTTTGGGCCGCGCCGGGATCGGCACGAAATCTTCTTTGACGAAGAATGCAGACATGATCCCGGTTAACAGCAATAGTCCGGCAGTGATGAAAAAGGTGTCGCGAATCGAGAAGAATTGCGCCAAGGCCCCACCGATGATCGGGCCCATCAACATCCCAGAAGTTGAGCCTGTGACCAAAGTGCCCAGTGCTTTGCCGGCATTTGAGCGCGGGGTTTGGCTGGCAATCAAGGCTTGTGCGTTGGAGATGTAGCCGGAAAACAATCCTTGCAAGGCGCGCAATGCGATGAGTTCCCAGACGTTAGTGACCAGCCCCATGCAAAACATGGCCACAGCCATCCCAAAGGCCGCGCGGATCAGCATGATCTTGCGGCCTTTTTTATCGGCGAGGGCGCCCCACATCGGGCTGACGATCGCTGTGACTAAAAACGTCGCCGCATACACTAATCCTGAATAAAATGAAACCTGGGCTTTACTAAAGTCGCCGAGTTCGCCGACATACAGTGACATAAATGGCATGATCTCTGAAAAGGCGATCCCTGCCACAAAGGTACAACCCCATAAAATCGCAAGGTTGCGCCGCCACGGCGACTTTTGACGTTGTGCTTCGTCCAAGGTGTTGCTCCTTTCCCAAAAAACATAGGCCAGACTGATTTCAGCCGGACCCATCGACGTGTTATGGTGTGCACTATTAATAGAAGTAACGCATTTAAGTGTCATCTTAAGATAGTGGCACATACAACAATTATCATGCGCGTTAATTGTGAATTTTTTGTGAAGATTTGGTTGGGCGATATTTGTGCCAAGTGCGGATCATTAAAATGATGAAAATGATCAAGGCGAGCCCTGCCGCGATAATTTTGGCGATAGCTTGCCACCACTGGCGTTTGGCGGTGTCGTCAATTGATTCAGCTGCCACTTGCTTCAATGGCACGCGTTTGCCCGTCACCAATAAGCGATGGGAGTTGATGCCGTATGGCGTACACGTCATTAAAGTGGCGAGATCGCGGCCGGCTTCGATTTGAAGCTTGGAAACATCTTTGGGCAAGACCACGTCGATTTTTTCCACTTGATAGGCCAAGCGCTTTTGGCCCACGGTGAGAATGAAGCGCTGGTTGACTTTGAGTTTGGGGAGGTTGGTGAATAGGGCTTTGGTAGGCAAGCCAGCGTGCGCTGAAATCACCGTGTGCGTTGAAGCACCGCCAGTGGGGTAGCTGGTACCCCCTAACACGGTGGCACCTGATTGCAGTAACACCTCATTGGTTTGATCATATAACGGCACATAGACATCGAGGCTGGGGATGGCGACGGCGCCGATCAAGTGTTGATTGAGATATTTGGCAGAGGCGGTTTTGCTGGTTTCTTTGAACACATCGCCACTGGGTCGCAAACCGTTGGCCGCAAGCTCGGCGTTTTCTGCTTTTTTCTTGGCGGCGAGTTGTTTTGCGTTGCGCTCGGCTTGCACGGCGGCTTCGCGTTGGGGAATTTGGGTGCTGACGGTGTTCAGAGCGCTGGCCACAAATGGGTAGGCGAACACGGCCAGACCGGCAAAGAACACAAGCAATACCAATAAGTTTTTAAACCGCTTGGACATGGCGCGCCTCCTTATGTATGGCGAGATGCCTCGCCAAGTGTTGCCTTAAGCTTTCTTCTTCTTGTAATACAGGGCACCGCCCATAGCCATCGCCCCGACTGCCAAGAAGGCGACGATCCCAGTCCCACCAGTGATCGGCAAGATCGGATCATTCCCATAGTTGTCCACATTTTCGGATTCCAGTTCTTGGGTCGTGGCAATGGCTTCTTCCACCGTGAAGTCAGTGTTGGCTTTTTTGAACGTGTAACCAGTTGGGGCTTTGGTTTCGACTAACTGATAGGCCCCAGTTTCCAACCCATAAATGGCTAATTGACCATTTTGGTTGCCATTTTTTCCAGAAATGATCGTGGTGGCGTCAGCTTTGTCGACCCAGGTGATCTTGTCTGGTTTGTAGATCCCATTGGTACTCGTCAATTCGACATCGTCAACGTCCTCATCATCGGAAACGACCCAAAGTTTGGCGTATTTCGTTTCGCCATTAATCACTTTGCTGATCAAAAAGTGCGCGTTGTTCAAGCCGACTTTCGTGTCGGCATCGCGTTTGACGAATTTGTGACCGCCAGTTTCCACTTCTGGGGCGTTATCCACCGTTTTATCTTCGCCATGTTTGTTGGTGAAGTAGCCATAGAACTTGTTGCCGATGCTTTGATAAGGGGTCGCCTCTTTGTTGATGGTCATGGTGTAGCTAAAATACAGCTGCTTGCCAGCGATTTTATCGAGCAGGTCCGTCAAGGCTTGGCGTTTTTCAGCCGTCCAGCTGCTGGTATCTGACCAATCCACGCGGTATTCAAACCCGGCAAACTTGCGCGTGCTATTCGCCCACCCGGAATCATTTGAGGTGATCAAAGTAAAGACCTGGTTAAAATCGGTAGCGACACTATGCTTTGTAACCACCCCGTCGGCAGCTGTGGTTTGATAGTAAATGTCATCGATGGCAACCAGATCCGTCCCAGCATGGGTCATTTCATCATAGAAACGCAAGCCTGTATATGCTTCGGCATCCATGGCGCGCTTGGTTGGAATTGGAGAAGAGGAGACATAATGCAGCTCATCGCCAACGTTGTAGCTATAGTAGCCGTCAGCTAATGCATCGCCATCGTCATCCAGTAAGTCTTTTTGAACGCCGTAGTTTTTGGCATACAGATCCACACTCGGCTGTTTCGCCAATTTGTCGCTCATCCCCAAGATAAACGGCCGCGCGGTCACATAATCTGCGTTGTCTGTACCTGCGACTTCCACAAACATGTAGACACTATGCACTTTATTGCCATTGAGGTCAGTGCGGGTGTCCAATTGTCTAGTGGCGACCCCGTTGGCATTGGTCTTGACGGTGTCGACTAAGGTGCCAGCAGGGCTGTCATAGTCCCAACTGTCACTTAACAGCTTGGCGATTTCGGCATTGGTTTTACCTTCGTTGGCAGGCAGAGCTTTGGCGGCGTAGAATTGGGCGGTGACATTGTAAATTTGAAAATCAACGTTTGCCAGTCCTGGTAAATTAACGCCAGGAATGTTCGTGGAGCCATCGTTTTCAAATTCACGCCCATCCAGCACCTTTAATTTGTGCAGGTTCAAGGTGAACGTGTCTGGTGCTGGGGTCGTGTCGGTAGCTAATACGGTTTGCGTTGCGCCTGGTGCAACGAAACTCCCAACGGATACAGCGGTTAAAGCCATCGTGCAAGTCATCATCCCGGTTAACAGGGTGCGGGTAAGCTTGGTGGTTTTCATATTTGTTTCCCCCTAAAGTGAACGTTTCTTGTTCAGCCAACGTAATGCCGCAATCATCATGATGAGGCCAATGATCACTGCCAGCCACGACATTGCAGCGCCCATACTTGGCAAGCTGGTGCTTGGCAAGCTTTGGGCCGGGGTGCTGGGCTTAGGCGTAGTGCTTGGTTGAAGTTGGGTGTTGTAAACGCGTGGATGCCCTTTTTGAATGGTGGATTCTTTGACCACGCCGGAAAGTGTTTCGTCCATCGCTTCACCATTGATGGTCACGGGCAAAAAGTGGCCGTCGTCATCGTACCAAGTGGCAGGCACGATCACTTCCACAGGTTTTGAAGCTTTGGCATAACCTTTTAGCGCTTGCAATTCTTCAAAGTAGTACGTCCCAGCGGGTAAAAAGCGCTCCCCAGAGTCAACTAAGCCATGCTCATCGGAAATAAATTTCGCCACTTGAACGTTATTCATCGGCTCAGTTGTTGCAATCCAGTTGTTTTTGAGGTCAAAGACTGGGGCTGAATCCAGGTATAACTTTTTCCCGGTTTCATCGACACGATACAGCGCAAAGGTCACGCCTTTCAAGCGTTTGGTGGTGCCGTCGAGTTGCTTGCCCCATTTGAAGAAGAAGGGATCGCGGACGTAGCCGACGTTTTTGGGATAGAGATGCACCGGATTTAGCGTGGTTTGACTGGTGTGGCCGAGTCGCAAATACATCGGGGCGGCCTTTTTCGTCAAGTCGACGTTGACTAAGGTATCTGCATCCACGCTAGTTTCGATCAACAAGTAGGCGGCATAGTGGTCGCCTGAATACGTTGGGACATTCAGGCTGGCGACGCCGTCTTCGCCGTTAACGGTAGCGGTTTTCAAGTTGGCCACCGTCGGCAAGTCATGTGCTTTCGCCAAAGCTTCGGCGGATTTGCGGTCAAGTTGGGCTAAACGTTGGGCGAACTCGGCTTCAGTTTCGCCATCAGTCTTGGCTTTGGCATAAAAGTCGCTGGCGTCGTAAACATCGAAGTTTGCGCCGTTGAGGCCAAACGAGTGGTCTGATTGGATCACTTCTTGACCATGGTTGTCATATTCCCACTGCTCGACATTGGCCAAGCGGGCATCACGGTAGATGCGCTTGTGTAACATCAACGTGGTCAAATCTTGTGCGTGCACGGTTTGGGTTTGCCCCCAAACGATACAAGAGAAGGCCAACAGCGATAAAAAGGCGATTAGTTTTTTCATCGTGCGACCTCCTTTCGCCAGTGCCAGCCAAGCATCAACGCCATTAACATGATCACCACAGATGCGGCGATCATCGCTTGAATGCCATTGCCCCCAGTGACTGGTAATGGAATTTCTTCAGAATTGTTTTCCACGCTTAGCTTCAACACGTGATCACTTGCGCTGAACGTGTATTGCCCTTCTTTGAGATCATCGCCAGTATAGGTGAAGTTTGAAACCTTACCATTTAAGTTCAAGGTAAAGGTGAACTTGCCCGTCAGCTGGTTAAAGCCGGTTGGGGCTTTGGTTTCAGCTAACACGTAATCGCCTGGCAGCAGATTCTCATTGTCAAAGGTGAGGGCACTGTCGCCATTAGTCGTACCTTTGCCCACTTCAAGGCCATCAGCCGTGGTTAACGTGAATTCAGCGCCGCTTAACCGTTTTTGTTGATCATCGGTTTTTTCCAACTCGATGGTCCATGGTTTCAACTTATTGACCACTTTGTCACCAGTGTCCCAATCGTCTGGCCATTTGATGGTGCCATCGTTTTGAATGGTGATCTTAATGCTTTGCGTGAGCGGCACGTAGCCGGCTGGGGTATTGGTTTCTTTGAGCCAATAGTCGCCAGGCGCGACATCAGTGAACGTCACCGTACCATCGGTTGAGGAAGTTTGCGTTTGAATGGCAACGCCTTGCGCGGCTTCATCGGCGAATAAGTCAAAGGTCACGTCTTTAAGTGCCTTACCGAATTGATCGACTTTGATGAATTCAGCGTTCACTAATGCTGGTTTGGGTGGCGTCAGCTCAGTCCAAACCATATTGGTGTGATCGTCATAGCCGACTTCTCCTTTGGCGCCAAGCATTTTGACGAAGGCTTGGTTTTCCATGCGGACGGTTTCCGTGAGTTGATCCAGCTTGTACGTCGTCTTCACCTTGATGCGAATCGAGAAGTAGCCGCCAGTAAACGACATTGCCGTAGTGGCATCAGTCTTTAAAGTGATCGTTAAGACTTGTCGATCTTCACTGTCGCGACTAGAAACAACTGTTGCCGGTAAGAATTTGGTGGTGCTTGGTTTTTCGTTATAAACTACCACATTGGCTTTCGCGTCAGCAGTCCAGGTTTCAATGCCTGCTGGCAAGGTATCAGTGATGATGATTTGACTAGGACGGCTGACCACTTCAGTTGGAATGTTGTAGGTTTCTTGATTGATGTAGTAATACATCGGCGTTAGTGGATCGGCAAAGTCATTCACATTTTGCTCATGCAAGTTGTTGTCAGTGTAAATGGCTTCTTTGTCGAGATCTTTGATGTCGTTGAAGCTGCCGCCAGCCTCCAATTCTTTGCTGGAAATGGATTTATTCAGATTCAAGGTCTGCGGTACAATAAACTCGGCATCACCAGAAGCATTGGCTAACCAGGTACTCCCAGCAACGGCATAAGAGCCGCGAGTGAAACTGAAAGTCGTGCCTGCTAAGGCGAAGGCGGCTGCCCCGTGACCAAAAGTAGGGGCGCCAAGTTTATCTTGCCATTCGATATCGGTGTCGATGGTTGCCCCTTCGTTCCAGTTGCCCCATTTCCATGAGGTATAGCCTTCCACTTCAAAGTCCTCGCTTTGCCCGGGCCAGGCGCCATTTTCCATAGCCATGAATTCTTGAAAGCTTTGCGAACCGCCCCAACCACCTTCATGGTCCCAGTTCACCGGTGCGAGATACTTCGAGTTTAATTTGGTGAGTTTGATCGCGTCTGGATCAGCAGTAGAGAATTCGAGCCCGGAGTTGGTATTAACGAACTCCCCTGGATTTAACGACGTGAAAGTGAGCTTCCCGCCGGAATTTTTTGTAAATTCGATCGGCGTGGTCGTTCCAGCTAGGAAAAAGGTGACTTCCCATTTAAAGCTGCGCGTGTTGGCGATGGAAACCCCTGAATAGAAGTTACTGGCAAAATCGATTGCCATGTTGTTGCGGTTGGTCCATTCATGAGCCGCATGCTTAAAGTTGCTAACAGTTACGAAGGCCCCGATATCATGTAAGAAGCCGTTAGCATCTTGCACTTGTCCAACATGGGGATAGGACACTTCGATTTTGGAGGCTTGAGCTTCTGCCGGTGTTTCGAAGAATACAGCCCGGCTTTTAGAGCCAGCCACGTAATTGTGCGAGGTATAGTTTTCCATGTTGTAGCGCGAGTTGTATTCATGGCTACCAGTACTTTTGGATTTGATGGTCCCATAGGGTGATGCGCCAGTCCCATCTGCAGTCAAAACGTTGATTTGGATCAATTGTTCAGGCGTTTGACCGGTATTGGCACCAGCAGTGAGCGTCAAAACTAAATTCGCCGCTTCAAAAGCCGGCCCTGAAGGTTTTGTGACCGACTCGGTGGCTCTAACAACTGGTGCTGATTGCACTTCAGCGACACTTGCGGCTTCTGGTAATTCCGCCGTGGTCACTGCTTCACCAACAGCTTCGGACGCTTCTTGTTCCGCGATTTCGTCATCAATTGCCGCTTCTTCTTCAGCTTGCGTCTGCGGCATGGTGACTGTGTGCGGCCCAGCAATTTCAGGGTCTAATAAATCACTGGTCACAGTGGATTCTGGTGTTGGGTCTGCTTGTGGTGCTGCTTCACCGTCAGTTTCTGCTAGCGGCGTTACCGCTTCAACTTGGGTGGTGGTTTGTTCGTCGAGTTGCGCGGTGATCGTCAAGCTAGGTTGATCGATCGGGGTTTGATAGTGCAAGCTCCCTTTGGCTTGTGTGGAGAATTCACTTTCTTGCCACCATTGAGGATCAACCGCTTGAAGTTGTTGCCAGTTAGTTGGATCTCGTGGCGATATGGTTGTGTCGCCGGCTTTGACGTCAAGTTTCAACGCGCGGTCAGTCGCGGTGATTGGGCGTTCATAATTCACCGTCCAGTCGATCACGTCACCGTTTTGCACGCCGACGACATCCAGTGACAAATCTGAAGTGTCCACGAGTGTTTGTTTAACACTAGGTTGCGCAACGGCGTGTACTGAACGAATCTGCAGTAGCGTTAGCAACTGCATCATCACCAATAACGCAGCAAGCAGTCCGTGAATCAGTTTTCGTTGCCTCAATGTTCTTCCCCCCTTTTCCGTAGTCTACGGCGATTGTTTTCACCATCTCACACCTCCTACTTATCGTGCCCATTAATTCTACAATTTAAGCCTAGCAAAACGCGGCAGGTGGGTAGTAATCAAAACCCTGGAGAAATTGAAATATTTTTATTGAGCAAACGAAAACGCGGCAGAACAGCGCGAAATAAATCCGCATTCACAAACAAAAATTAAAATTTTATCATATCCCGCGTTTTACAATCAAGTTAGCCACTATCGTTAGCACTCAGACAAAATAAAA
>NZ_AZEU01000044.1 GCF_001435035.1 Lacticaseibacillus manihotivorans DSM 13343 = JCM 12514 | reverse complement strand
TGTGAATCATGGGATTGCGCTGCTTTTTTGAAATTCTATGAATAATCCAGGTTTAATTTATTGGCTGAAAGTGGGGTATTGTTTGCGCGCCACGCTCAGGTAATGCGTGAGATTTTTATGGGCGAGTTGGCGCAGAATTTTGTGCCGCATCAAAATGATGTCCAAACGTATCTGAGGCAGATTCAAGGAAAGTCGGCAGCATTATTTGGCTTAGCTGCAGAAGTCGGCGCGACGCTAGGCCAAGTTGATGTTGCGCATGCTAGCGAATTTGGCCGCAGTTTGGGGATGAGTTTTCAAATCATCGATGATGTGTTGGATTTTACCAGCACTGATGCCCAACTCTTGAAACCAATCGATCAGGATCTGAAAAATGGCGTCTATTCATTGCCGATTATTTATGCCTTAAGCACAGGCGGGGCTCAACTTGCTGGTCTGGTGCAGTCGAGTAGTCAACGTGCAGCGGCATTTGCGGAAATCAAACGCCTTGGGGTGCCACCGGCGCAACAATTGGCGATCACTTATCAACAGCAAGCCCTAGCTGCATTGGCAGATTTTCCCAGTGGGGCGAATAAGGATCATTTAACCGCGATCGCGGAGCTCGTGTTAACGCGAAAAGTTTGAGGCAGACATGACAAAAGCAGATTTTTTTGAATTGGTGGAATTTAAAGCCAAAGCGGCATCGGTATTTCCTTGTGTATTAGGGAGCTTGTATGCGTGGTGGCATTATCGGCAACTCGATGTGATCGCTTTGATCGGTTTTTTCATTGCGATGTTGCTGTTTAATATGGCGGTGGATGCCAACGACAATTACCAAGATTATCGGCGCAGTGATTCTGACAGTTTTCGCAAACAAACCAATATCATCGGTAGACGTCATTTGAATCCTCAGCTAATTTGGCAGATGATCATCAGCTTCATATTGATTTCCGGTGGCATCGGAATATGGTTAACGGTCTGTTGTGGTTGGCCCGTTTTGCTGATGGGCTTGTTCAGCTTTGCGGTAGGGTATGGGTACGCTGGAGGGCCTTATCCCATTTCACGGACACCATTTGGGGAATTTTTCTCAGGATTTACCATGGGGTTTGTGATTTGGTTGATTGCAGTTTGGGTCAATGCCCAGCAATTGCCGATTGTTCCGGTGTTTGTGGCCAGTGGGCTGGCGCAATGTGCGACTGCGGCATTACTCTTGGCGAATAATATTGCGGATTTTGATGAAGATATTGTCCTCAAGCGGCATACAATCGTGTATTATTTAGGCAGACGCCGCGCGTTGATCGGATTAGTGGGTTTGTATGCGTGCGGATTTGCATTGATCGTGATTGCAGTGGGATCAAAATGCTTGCCTTGGCCTTGTTTGCTAAGCCTGGGTGCAATGATCCCAGTATGGCGCAACACGCGTGCGTTCGCCCATGAACCGGTGAAAACCAAAACGTTTAAACTCATTGTCAAGAACTTATTGGTCATTTTGATCAGTTTGACCATTGGGTTTGCAATCGGGGTGATCGTGGCGTGAGATAGGAGGATTCCATGCATTATTTGCACAACATCTCAATTCGGCGGTTTGCCAAGCGTGATTTGGAACAATTCGCGCAAACTGTTGGCCCTCAAATTACTGGGGCGGCGTTAAATTTAGCGGTGATTACGGATACCCATGATCGCACCCAATTGTCGCGGACTTTTTATGGACCCAATGGTTATTGGCATGTCCAAGAACAGCACTGGTTGACCAATGAATTGCCGATCGATTGGCGGGTGCATCTTGGGGATATGGTCGATGGTTCAGAACCGGCAGTGCTGACCATGTGGCGCTTGCGCAATATCATCAATGATTATTGTGCCGATAGTGTGCCCTTTGTGATCGCGCGTGGCAACCATGATGATAACGATAAGTATGCGGAGAAAAATCGTCGGTTTGCTGGGTCCTTTCATCCTTGGGTCTATCACGACTTGGTGTGGGAGAAAATGGCCCAACAAGTTGGCGGCCCCAGTGTTTCGCGCCATGGCTTGAGTGTGTTTGATCATGGCAATGTCCGCGTGATCACCTTAAATACTTCTGATGTGCCAGTGAAGTGGGTCGCTGGGCGCAAAAACTATGACATCAAAAAGAATCTCGCCGTGACCGCAGCCCAACTGCAAGAACTCGCCGATGCGTTGAAAGGTGCTGGCGACCGTGATGTCTTGATCTTAGCCCATGCGCCAGCGATGACGCGCCCGAACAAACCTGGCGTACGCTTTAATGCCAAACCCTTGCATGAATTGTTGCGGGCGTTCAATGAAGGCCTCAAAGGGGTATTGAACTGTGGTAATCATCCAGACTTCGGTGGCTTGGTCAGCTTTGATTTTTCTGATAATCCTGGCAAAATCATTGCCTATGTCGCCGGTCACTGGCATGTGGAAGAAGATTTTTCCGTCAATGGGATTCATTATAGCGTGTTGAACAATTCGGCATTGATGGGTTGGAACCACGGATTGACCACGCGCTACAATCGCAGGTGGCATCGTCGCATCAATGACCCTAGTGAATATGCTGGGTATGTGATTTCTGTGGATACCAAAGCGCGGCGCTTGCGAGTGTTCGGGTATGGTGCCGCCAGTCCCAAACGCGTCTTTGCCTATTAAAAATGCGCTCTCAATTCAAATAAGCGTCCTTGTCCACGGTTGGAATTTCAATCGCGAGCAAGGACGTTTGTTTTTATTAAGCGGCGTGATCAGTTTGTAGCGAGAGATTGACCAATTTGCCAAAAAGCGATTCCAAAAATCACCAGCAGGCCAAAGGCAATGGCACTGCCTGAACGACATTTTGAAATCAGTGAAGAAAAACGATCGAACTGGGTATTGGCTTGGCGATAAGCAGCCTGATGATCATCGGTCAATCACGAATCATCAATATTTTTTTGTCGGCTTTTTGAGGCAAGGTTTTTCTGCTTGGACAAATCTTGATGCAATGCGATTCTAGAACGAAATTGACCGGACCAAAAAATAACAAAATTAATTTTTAGGAAGCGCTTGCAAAAACGCTCAAACGATGATATACTTTAGTCAAGGTTAAGGAAGGGATATGAACGCAAGGTTTCAGTTCCAAGATCCATGTACCTGCTCGAAAGTGCAACATGCAGTTCAACACAACGATTAGAGTACGGTCTTACCAATCTCCACGAGTACCAAATAGTTCCACGGAGCACCATAAAGGTAGTTTCCTTGTAGTCACACAGCTCCAATATCAAAGTATCTGAATAACATGGAGGCGCGAGTCTAATAACAAGACTTTACGATCCAAGCGGAACCATGAGTTTCCAATAGATGTTCTCAGGTGCAACTCGTCACCAAACTGAGCCAGGTTAAATGGCCACATCAAGTAACTAAACACTCGTCGGTTTCGTACAAGTGAATAGCTTCAGAAAGCACAGGTAACGTAACATTTCAAAGATTAACAACGTCATTTCATATTCATCCTTAACCTAAGGGCTTCGAATCGTTAAGTATACGGTTTGAAGCCTATTTTAATGTCTGCGATTGACTCACGCTGTACGGTATCGATAGCGTGGTGTTGATCTTCCATCGAGCTATACCAATTGACTAGCGGCACGAAAATCTGTGGGTTCCAGCGGCTTGGTGCCACTGCGGAAAACTGGACAAGTTGCCGGTGCGGCCGGCTCCAGAGATCAGCACAAACCGCTGATGCTCTTGCGCCTAAAAATCAAGCCAAGAAGTCCGCTTGTCTTGATTTTTTCCGGTGAAATCTGCGTGAACCGCCACAAACCGGCGTCTCACTTGATTTCACTCCCACAGGCAATTGTCCAGTTTTCCTCCGTTCTGCCAAGCCGCTTCCGCTCACATATTTTCTGGGTTGATATTACTAACTTACAGATTAAGCACGCTCACGAAACAATATGATTGATCGTATCAACGTTGATATCGCGTGATTCGTAGTCATCTGGTGTCAGTGGGTTAGCGTAGTGGAAGTGATTTGAAATTGGGACGGAAGCTGGCCGGCTCGACGTGGTGAGAATCTCACGCCTTCAGCGGGCACCGCTTACGAGATTCCGCAGGGAAAGATCCGGCGAGTGGGGAGCGTAGCGACACATCTCGGCTAGCTTTCCCGAGGACCCTCTCCACGTCGAGCCGTGCCAGCTGGAGTCCCAATTTCAAATCACTGAAACGCAGCTAGGCCACTGGCACCTGATGGCGACATGAAACGCTAACAATGCCGGACAGCGATAGTCTTGACAATTTTAGTGAAAGCGGTACGCTTATCTCATCATATTCTCATTCGGAGGTTTTCACTTGAACATTCAAATGTATTCGGTACGTCCTGACGAACAAGCGGCCATTAAGAAAAACGCGGCCGAAATCAACGCGACAGTCACCACTGTGGCCCATGATTTCACGCCTGCTGATATCTCATCTTTAAAAGGTGCCGACGTTTTATGCTTGGCGCAACATGGTGCGATCGGCACGGCTGAAGATTATGCCAAGCTTGCAGCCATCGGCATCAAACATATCGCGTTGCGTATCACTGGCTATGACATCATCGATTTAAAAGCGGCCCAAGCCAATGGAATCAAAGTCACCAACGTACCAGCCTATTCACCACGCTCTGTTGGCGAAATGACTTTGACGCATGCGATGGTGTTATTGCGGCACTTGAATGAATCCAAAGCCCGGATGTTGCAAGGGGACTTTTCATGGGGCGGCTTGGAAGCTGATGAGATCCACACGTTGACCGTCGGCATTATTGGCGTCGGCAAGATCGGCTCTGCTGTAGCGCGGTTGTTTGACGCATTAGGCGCGACCATCATCGCCAACGATCCGATACACAGACCAGAACTCAGCGACATTTTGACCTATGTGGATAAAGACACGCTGTTGAAAACTGCTGATATCGTCACCGTGCATACGCCACTGGATGACACCACCCATCATTTGATCGACGCTGATGCTTTTGCCAAAATGAAAAACACCGCGATTTTCTTAAACTGTGCGCGTGGGCCGATTTCGGATACTGGTGCTTTGATCAATGCGTTGGAAACCAAGCAAATCGCCGCGGCTGGGATCGATTCGATCGAAGACGAAAACGGAATTTTCGGCGACAACTTAAAAGGTCAAGACGTGCCAAATCCCCGCTTGTTGAAGCTGTTGCAAATGCCAAATGTTTCCGTTTCGCCGCATATGGCGTTTTACACCAAGCCTGCCGTAGAAAACATGGTGGCAATTGCTTTCCATGATGCGGATGTGATTGCACAAGGCCAGATTTCAGAACATGAAGTGACCGCATAAACATAAATATTCATTGTTATCAACTAAATTTCGGTTAAGAATGCGTCGCAACGTCATGGAGTTGCGGCGTTTTTTTGAGCGCTACGATGGCTGTGGTATAATGCGATTTGAAACCGTCATATGGCGAAATGAGTAGGAGACTGAATAGATGTCAGAGAATCAAAGTTTCACCCCAGTGCTGTTAGGCAGTGATATGAATGTTTACGGAATGGCGCGTTCATTTCACGAACTCACCGGGCAAGTCGTCGATGTATATGCTAAAGTGCAACTCGCACCGACGCGCTTTTCTAAAATCGTGAATGTGCATTTGATCCCAGATTTTGATTCGGATCCAACGTTTATTGAACATATGACCAAAATCGCGGCAAAATATCAAGACCAAGCTGGTAAAGTGATTTTGATCGCGTGTGGCGATGGCTATGCGGAACTGGTTTCCAAACATAAACCAGAACTTGAAAAAACCTTCGTCTGCCCATATGTGGACTATGACTTGTTGAAGCGCTTGAACTCTAAGGAAAGCTTCTACCAAGTGTGTGACGAATATGATCTCCCATATCCAAAGACGAAAATCATCACCAAAGCCATGTATGAATCAGACGCCCAAATTTCCACACCATTTGCGTTTCCAGTGGCGTTGAAGCCAACTAACTCGGTGGAATGGTTGTTGATCCATTTTGAAGGGCGCAAGAAGGCCTTCACCATTCACTCCCAAGTGGAACTCAACACCATCATTGCCAAGATCTACGACAACGGCTATACCAGCGATTTGATCTTGCAAGACTTCGTGCCAGGCGATGATTCGCACATGCGCGTGTTGAACGCTTATGTCGATCAAAACCATAAAGTCAAAATGATGTGCTTAGGCCATCCTTTGCTGGAAGATCCAACGCCTGCCGCTATCGGGAATTACGTGGCGATCATTCCAGAATACAATCAAGATGTTTACGACCGCATGCAAAAGTTCCTTGAAGACATCAAGTTCACCGGCTTTGCCAACTTTGATATGAAGTATGACGAACGCGATCAAAGCTTCAAATTATTTGAAATCAACATTCGCCAAGGCCGCTCCAGCTTCTTTGTGACGTTGAATGGCTACAACTTGGCACAATGGCCAGTTAAAGACTATATCACCGGCGAGCTCAAAGATGCCAAAACGGTTTACGGCAACCAAGCCGCTTCCAAGCATCAATTGTGGTTGGGTGTACCCAAGTCAGTGTTCAAGACTTACGCCAAAGACAACGAGTACAAGCAACAAGCTTTGGAACTGTTAAAAGAAGGCCGCTATGGCACCACTGTTTTCTACAACAAAGACATGTCTTTGAAACGTTGGGTTTTGATGAAGTACATGTTCCACAACTACGTGGGCCGCTACAAGCAATTCTTCGCTGAAAACAAAGGCGACGCTTAACGACCCGAAAATCGTTGGGCTTCAGTCACGAGCTTTCTGGCTGCCGTCCAGTTGCCGCCATGTTTTTGACTGCCGCCTTCGATTTTCTTGGTAAGTCTGTCTAGTTTATTGATCATCAAGTCGGTTGTATGATCTTGGATAGTTTATGGCATTGTAACGTTAACAGCGATGTTGCTTGGTCGTGGCAGTAATTTGAAATTGAGGCGGAAGCTGGCCGCCGATACATAGAGAGCTTTCCGTTAGCGGGCACTGCTTACGGAAAGCCGCAGGTCGAAATCCACTTTGGTCAGGAGCGAAGCGAGTGATTCAAGTTAGTTCGGCCGAGGACCCTCATTATGTAGCGGCGAGCCAACTGGAGTCTCAATTTCAAATCACTGGAACGTTTGTAAGCTCTTGCATTTTAAGTATGCAGGCGGGTATAATGATATTTGTTAGGATTACCTAAATATAGGAGGCATCACCATGGCGACTGAAGAAGATTTTGAAGTTGAATCCATGCACTACAACCGCTTATTGCTGGCGGTCGACGACGATGACGACGACTCCTCGCGCAAAGCATTCAACTATGCTTGCACGTTGGCCAAGATCTATGCGATCCCGTTAGGCATTGTGTCGGTTTTGGAAACTGGTGACTTAAATATTTATCAATCATTATCGCCTGATTTGTTGAGCGATCGGCGCAGCGACATCGCCGCGCACTTAAATACCTATGTCGAAAAGGCCCAAGCTTTTGGTGCTCAAGACGTCCAACCGTTGATCGGCGAAGGCAAACCAGCGCATGTGATCTTAGATGAGATCTTACCAGCGTTTAAGCCTGATTTGATCATTTTAGGCTCACACATTCGTCGCGGTAAGTTGCACATCGGTCATGTGGCTGGTGAAATCGTGCGTGAAGCGGAAGCAAGTGTCATTATCGTTCGTTGAGCAGGTTGTGACCGCAAGCGGTTTTAGCTCAACATACAAGCGTCGCCACACCAGGATTCGTACTTTGAATCATGGTGTGGCGGCGTTTGTATGTTTGGGCGTTGCTTGATGGAACACAACTTAACGTGGCTTTTTTTAGTGGAGGAAACATGCAGTATGAAAATGTAGAAATCGGCCATGTGATCAAGCGCATCAGCCGCTTCACGGTGCAAGTCGAATTAAACGGCGATATGGTGTTGGCCCATTTGTCCAATACTGGCCGCAACAAAGAACTTTTAGTGCCAGGCCATAACATCAGCATCAAAAAAGCGGCCAATCCTGATCGCAAAACCCCTTATGATATTTTGGCAGTGGGTCGCGATGGCCGGTGGATCAATATCGATAGCTTGGCGCCTAATCGGGTGGTCAATGCAGCCTTGCGGGACGGCAGTTTGATGCTACCAGAGATGCAGGAACCTTTGACGGTGCATCCTGAAACCACATGGCGCGATTCAAGGTTAGATTTCGCTGGCGCGGATGCCATCGGGCAAAAGTGGTTTGCTGAAACCAAAGGCGTGACTTTGGCCAATGGCGTTCACGCTGCCTTCCCAGATGCACCAACGACGCGCGGTTTGAAGCATGTGCACACATTAACGCTTGCCCAACAGGAAGGTTTTGCCAGTTACTTAATTTTTGTGATCCAGCTGTCAGGTATTCACGATATGACCATTTATAAGGAGCGTTTTGCAGAACTGGCCCCAGCGATCACTAATGCCAAAGCTGCTGGCGTACAGGTCTTAGCCATCACCTGTGACGTGGGACCGGATCATATCGACTTAGCTGAGCCAGTTATCTTTGACGAGTTACTCCCGTTTCAAGAAGTCGAAGCCTGACCAAAAAGTTGCATCATGCCGTAAACTACTTGTATAATGTAAGTGGTGGTAAACGTGGTGACAAGGGAGTGTTCACCATGAAGCAACTCATACTAGGTTTACTGTTGATCGTTGGGGGAATCACTGGTTTTCAAGCGCAGTCAGTTAATGCTGCGGTGAAAATCACTAGTACAAGCATCACGTCTAAAGTTGATACACCGTTGAATTTGAAAAGTCTCGTTAAAACCAATTATGCCAGCACCAAGATCAAGTCAGTCACGTTAACGACTAGCCAACCGGTGCTGGCATCGCCACAGAATTTAACCATCGGCGTAAAAGTCACAGCGACAGATAAGTCAGTGGCTAGTAAGAATTTGACCTTGAAAGTTGTTGCCAATAACAATCTCAAACAACGCGCTAACATGATCTACTTTTTGCAATCGGCAGTGCCTTATATCAAAGGCAACATGTCGGTGACCAAAGCCCCAGCCTTAACGGCGCAAACTTGGGGTGGTAATGTCAATTTTTCTGGGACGGACAAACAAAACACCGAGTTCATCGGGCATAACCCAGGCGTTTTTGTCCAAAACAAGCAGTTAAAAATTGGGGCAGCGATCAAAGTCACCGATGCCAAAAACCGCGCGTTTGTCTACCATGTGGATAAAATTGCCGTCGTCAATCCGCTGGGTTACACCAAGGCCGGCGTTGACTTGTATCCAAGCATTACAACGCGCGGCACAACTGAGCACATCGTGTTACAAAGCTCGGTGAATGCATCGGACAAATTAATCGTATTTGCGCACTGAATCAGGTAAAATGAGGGTATGCGGAGGTGCCACAATGGCGAAACAAAAAGCAGGTAAAAGTCGGGTATGGCTAGTACGGGTGCTATTGGTCATCGGCTTGTTGATCGGGTTAGCGTTAGTCTTTAATGAGCAGATCAAGTTATTTGTGGTCGATCATTTATCAGAGCGCACCATGCAAACCATCGATAAGAAATCCGTCAAGAAAAACGAGCAATCCAAAGGCAATTTTGATTTCAAATCGGTGAAAGCCCTCGATGTCCAACATGTCGCTAAAGCTGCAACGACTGCCAATGCGCGCAACGCCATCGGCAAAATCGCGATCCCATCTGTCAAGATGCGCTTGCCGATCCTCAAAGGCTTGTCCAATGAGAATTTGTCCACCGGCGCTGGCACCATGAAGGCGGATCAAACGTTAGGCCAAGGCAACTACGCCTTAGCAGGGCATTACATGACCAATCAAGGCATTTTGTTTTCACCATTGAAGAACGTGCAACTCGGCAACAAATTATATTTAACGGATATGTCGAAGGTTTACACCTATACCGTGACCACCAAAACCACGGTAAATGAAACACAGGTGCAATGGATCAATGACGTCGCCGGCAAAAGGCTGGTCACTTTGGTCACTTGTGCCTCGGCCACAGAAGGTGAAACCAATCGCATCATTGTTCAAGGAAGCTTAACGCAAACCACGGATGCCACCAAATCTGCATTACAAGTCTTTAATTAATTGAAACCGGGCCGCGCTGAGTGGAGGCTGCTGAAAAACTAGATAAAAATGGGTACTGTCTCGTGCAACGCACGATATAGTACCCATTTTTGGTATACTCATGTTGAGGTGAATGAGATGCTTAAACGTCAATCTGAACTAACATTGAGCCCTTATACTGCACTGTACGATATCTTGATTCCAAAAGACAACGAGCTTCGTCGTCTCAACGAAATGATCGACTTCTCATTCATCTACCAAGAGCTACTAGATCGCTATTCTATGGGTGAGGGCCGCACTGCGATTGATCCGGTTGTGATGTTTAAGTACCTCTATCTCAAAGTCCGATATAACTTATCAGATCGTGATCTCATCGAGCGTACGAAGACCGATATGGCTTTTAAGTTTTTCCTTGGCTTAGCGCCAGAAGCTGAAGTCATTCATCCAACTTTACTGACAAAATTCCGCCGGCAACGGTTGAAGGATATGGATATACTTCAACTTTTGATCGGTAAGACCGTCGAAATTGCAATCGCCAAAGGCGTCCTTAAAAGTAAAGGCTTGATTGTCGATGCAACGCACACCGTATCACGATTCAATCTGAAGTCACCGGTCGAATCATTGCGCCAAGCTTCGAAAGTTCTTCGCAAGCATCTGTATCAAGCCAAACTTGCCATCAAAGATATCCTGCCTGATAAGCCGACGGGTAGTGATCTTGAGGAAGAACAAACTTACACTAAAAACTTGATTGATACCGTCAAGCTTCACCCAGAGGTGGCGGTCGCTAACGGCGTGCCAGAGGCATTACATTCGCTTGAAGAAGTCGTTGATGACATCGAAGCTGGTGTTGCTCAGTCCAATGATAAAGATGCTAAAGTTGGCCACAAGTCTAAAGACACTTCATTTCTTGGTTATAAGACCCATATTGCCATGACCACTGATCGGATCATTACCGCAGCCGTAATTACTACTGGCGAGAAAGGCGACGGTCGTTTTCTTAAGGACTTGATTGAACTATCTCGCGCCAATGGTGTTGACCCTGATTCAGTGCGCGGTGATCACGCTTATTCTGGCAAGGATAATCTCAAACTAGCGGAGAAAGAGAACTGGAAGCTCTATTCTCGTCTGACCCCCAATATTTCTAATGGCTTCCGTGGACCAGACGCGGAATGGGATTATAACAAAGACGCCGGTATGTTTATCTGTCCAGCTGGACATACGGCGATTCGAAAAGCGCGGACTGGCAAGAAGAATCAGGGCCGCAATCAGAAACAGACTTACTACTTTGATATTGAGAGGTGCCAGAAGTGTCCGTTGCGCGAAGGTTGCTATAAGGTTGGGGCTAAATCTAAAACTTATAGTGTCACCTTGAAAGCAAATGTTCACCAAAAGCAGCTAGAGTTTGAACAGACCGATGAATTCAAGAATGAGGTGAAACTTCGCTATCAAATTGAAGCGAAGAACGCTGAACTTAAAATCAAACATGGCTATGGAAAATGTTGGTCAAATGACATTCAAGCCATGACGCTCCAAGGGGCAATAACGCTCTTCTACGCCAATATGGAGCGAATCTTGACTCAAACGGCCAAGAAATAGGAACCGGGATAGCCCTTCACAAGACAAAAATACGGTTGGAATTTCAAAATTCGAAATTCCAACCGTATTTTATTGGCCGCATCTTATCAAACGAGTCTGTTTTTCAGCAGCCTCCGCTGAGTGTGCCCGGTTTTTTTCGGCTCAGAAATGACGATTACCAGATTGCGACAATTGAATTCTGGAATTCAGATGGTCAATGGTATAATAAAACCCGAACAAGGAGGCGCTTCATGACATACGAAAAATTTTTGCGCAACACACCAGTGCGCCGCGGGGCAGTCTTAGCCAGCGTCATCTTGTTGTTGTGGCTGGCGCGCAGTATTATGAGCACGATTTTGTTGACGTTCATCTTCGCTTTCTTGGTGACGCGGGCGATCAATTTAGTGCGTCAATACGTCCATGTGCCGGCAGTGGTGGTTGTCGCACCGTTATATTTGTTGATCATCGCTGGCGTCAGTTACGTGTTGATCCATTATGTGCCAGAAATCATCAATCAATCGGTCAGCTCGTTCAACTCAGTCATGAAATTCTACAATTCTGGCAGTTTTGACAATAACAAAACCATTCAGTGGATTTTACAATCCATCGACCAAATGAATCTGAAAACCCAAATTCAAAAATGGCTCGGCGGTATTTTGGAATATGTCGGCTCGATCGGGGCCATGGGGGTCACGTTCTTCTTGTCATTGATCCTCAGTTTCTTCTTTACCGTGGAAATCGATTCGCTGAAGAAGTTCGGCAACATGTTCTTGCGCTCCCCATTTGGTTGGTACTTCGCGGATCTGAAATTCTTTGCCGACAAGTTCATCGATACCTTCGGGGTGGTGATCGAAGCGCAAATCGTGATCGCCATCGTCAATACGACCATTACTACGATCACCTTGGTTTTCTTGAAAATGCCTAACATTCCAACGCTGGCGATCATGGTATTCATCCTATCCTTGATCCCAGTGGCCGGGGCGTTCATCTCGACCATTCCGCTAGCGATCATCGCCTTTACCGTCGATGGGCTACAAGGGGTCATCACCATTATCATGATGATTTTAGCGATTCATGCCTTGGAAGCTTATGTTCTGAATCCTAAATTCATGTCCAGTCGCACCAAATTGCCAGCGTTTTTCACTTTTGTCGTGTTGTTGCTAGGCGAAGAATTATTCGGGACTTGGGGTTTAATCGTCGGGATCCCAATTTTTACCTTTTTGTTGGATATTATCGGCGTCAAAAAAATCGAAGAAGATTAATTTAACTGCCTCATAAAAATCGCCTCACAAGTTGCGTTTCAACAACTTGTGAGGCGATTTTAGTACCATTAAGGGTGGCGCAATTTGTTGATAAAATGCAAAATCAAGGCGAACCCGCCCCCAAACAATCCGCAATCAGCGGCAATGTGTAAGCTACCCCACGCAGACGAGGTATTGACTAACGTTTGCAAGCTCAATGAATTGACATAAACGATGAAATAAATGACTGAAAGGATGAAAAATACTGTGATCGCAAGCCAAAATTTTCGCATAGGCGTACCGTTTCCTTCTGAAGTTACGTCTATCATAACAAATTTTTGGCGTTAGCGAACGGTTGAACGGCTAGTTTGCGGCGTTTTGACGAAAGCTTTGCGAATGGCAAAAGACGTGCCTAACGCAATCAATTCCAAACCGGCAAACACGAACAGGGTAGTGTTGTAGCTGTGAGTCAACTCATGCGTGTAAGCCAACACCACTGGCCCGACTAACCCAGCCACGCCCCAAGCCGTCAGGACATAACCGTGAATCGCGCCGAGTTCTTTGGTGCCGAAAATATCGCTGAGATAAGTCGGAATCACCGAAAATCCCGCCCCATACCCGGACAAAATAATACAAAATGCGACGGTAAACAAAGCCGGGGAATGAATGCCGAGTAAAGCTAACAACAAGACCAACATAATGGCAAACACGGCACTGAAGGTGTTGGGCCGGCCTAACCAATCCGAAGCACTGGCCCAAAGCAGCCGCCCTAGACCATTGAACACGCCGATGATCCCGACCATTAACGCGGCGGTGGCCGGCGTCATCGCCGTATTGGCTTGTGCCATTGGCGAGGCCGCGGCAACTAAGCCGATACCACAGGTGATATTGATGAAAAACATCAACCACAATAATCTGAATTCGCGAGTGCGCACCGCTTGATTGGCGGTCAGTTGTTGGCCACCAGTTAAACTGACCCCAGCTGGTTGAGAAAACGTCGCTTTTGCCGCATGCTTGGGTGGCCGAATAAATTGGGCGGCGATGATCATCACCACAAAATATAAAATCCCCAAGGTGTAGAACGTCGAAACCACCCCGACTGTAGCAATGAGGTGATGCGCGATGGGGCTTGTCAGCATCGCTGCAAACCCAAAGCCCATGATTGCACAGCCGGCGGCCATCCCGCGATGTTTCGGAAACCACTTGATGATCGTGGAAACTGGGGTGACATAACCAAAGCCTAAGCCCAAGCCGCCGATCGCGCCATAAGCCAAATACAGTAACCATAATTGCTGGGTGTGAATCGCCACCCCAGTTAGTAACATGCCACTGCCATAACAGAAACTGGCAATGGTGCCAGTCACGTTAGGGCCGAAGCGTTCGACCAACCGCCCGGCAAAAGCCGCTGACAGGCCTAAAAAGAAAATCGCCAAACTAAAAGCAAACGAAATCGTGGCCTCGGACCAAGCCGTTTGCGCTTGAATCGCTTGGGTATAAACACTCCAAGCATAAACGGAGCCGATCATAAGATGAAACACAACCCCTGCTACTGCAACAACGTAACGATTAGTTCTCAACATAGCCGCTCCCTTTCTAAAACGAATAATAAGTTCCCAACGCACGATAATTGTACGTTATTTTAATGTAAACGACCTTGAAAAAATGTTCAAGATTAATTTTTATAATGAAAACGTGAACTATTCTGATTATCAGTTCGTCACAAGCAATCACAAAGCTCAACACAAGTTGCGGTTTGTAACAATTGACGATGCATTCGCTTACATCAGGGCAAATTTTGAAATAGCGTCGCGTTATTTCAGAAAATGCGGTATCATAAGATGATACTAAAAATATTAAGCGAGGTAATCTCTAGATGGCAAAATTAGTGCTTATCCGTCACGGTCAAAGTGAATGGAACTTGTCTAACCAGTTCACTGGCTGGGTCGACGTTAACTTAAGCGACAAAGGTGTTGAAGAAGCAAAGGCTGCTGGTCGTAAGATCAAAGAAGCTGGCCTTGAATTCGACCAAGCGTACACTTCTGTTTTGACCCGTGCGATCAAGACGTTGCATTTTGCACTTGAAGAATCCGACCAACTTTGGATTCCAGAAACTAAGACTTGGCGCTTGAACGAACGCCACTACGGCGCTTTACAAGGCCAAAACAAGGCTGAAGCTGCTGAAAAGTGGGGCGACGAACAAGTTCATATCTGGCGTCGTTCTTACGACACTTTGCCACCATTATTGAGCGCTGACGACGAAGGCTCTGCTGCTAACGATCGTCGTTACGCTAACTTGGACCCACGCATTGTGCCAGGTGGTGAAAACCTTAAAGTTACCCTCGAACGCGTTATCCCATTTTGGGAAGACCATATTGCCCCAGACCTCTTGGCTGGCAAGAACGTCATCATCGCCGCTCATGGTAACTCCCTGCGCGCTTTGACTAAGTACATCGAAAACATTTCCGATGATGATATCATCAACTTGGAAATGGCTACCGGCGAACCAGTTGTCTACACCTTCAACGACAAGTTGGAAGTTACTGACAAGACTAAGCTCGGCAAGTAATTTACCAGAGTGATCAAAAGCGATTTTAGCGCTGTCTGTAAGGCGGGGTATCGTTTGGGTGTTCTTCCCAGATGATGCCACGACTTACAGGCAAGTGCGTTGCGATTGATGACTCGACGCTGACTCATTGAGCTAGGCGACCCGTCTGCAAATGCAGGCGGGTCTTTTTTTGAGGATGAATATAACTTTGGGGGAATATAATTTGACATATTTTTATTTTCTAGTGATAACTGTGTGTCTATTTGGCGGTGCGAAACTCATTTTTTCGCCTCATTCTAAATGGCGAAACGCAGGTGTTGTCATCATTATTTAGGGATTAGGATTTTTTTCGGCTTCCGTTGGTCAAGCACAAATGGATCGGCAAACACACGCTGAAGCACAGTCAAAATCGTCTGATGATGTCACAGCAGATGATTTAGATCCAATCGACACTGACAGTAATGAAGAAGCTGATTCTGAAAGTGAAGCCGCGGAATCTGAATCAATCGCAGAAAGTGAGTCGATTGCGGCTAGCGAGTCCGCTGAAAGTGAATCAATTGCGATAAGTCAATCAGCTGCCAGTCAATCAGAAGCTGAACGTGTACCTGCTTCTCAAAGTCAAGCGGCGAGTGTTGAAGCCAGTCGCCAAGCAAACTCATATTCTGATCCGCATCCAGCGCAAACACCCAGCGCGCGTCATTACGACTATGCACCAGTACCTAACACCGCAGAAAGTGAAACGGTTTATGTCAGCGCGGCAATTCCTGGGCGTTACCACAAAGACCCAAACTGTCGCGGGTTGCAACGTTATGGTGGCGCACAAGCGATGACCTTGGCCCAAGCACAAGCGCAAGGCTATCAAGCTTTTTGTGCATATGAGCGGTATGGGGGTCATTAGCAACAAAACGGTTCGTCATTGTCGACGAACCGTTTTTCAGTGGGCCACTTTTCTTCTTCTAATTGTGATAACCAATAGTGGCAAGGCTTCTTGGTCAATTTAATCCTTGTTGTCAATTGCTAAGAAAATGCAAAACGCTTGAAAGTTTGGGCTGGTTGACTAGCCGTTGATATTTTTCCGGGGTAAACTAATGGTGAAGGAAGCGACTGTCATGTCTAAAATCCAACTGATTCACGATTATGAATACGCGCAAGCAACGGTGACTGGTTTAGTGGTCGTCGATTTTCGCATGGATTTTTGTCCAGGATGTGAGCGGATGGATGCCGTGTTGTCGCACTTGGCCAAATTGCCGCAGAATCAGGTGGTCAAATTTATTGCCTTGTCGATCAATCAGGATTTTCAAGTGGCTGAAGCCATCGGGATCAAATGTGCGCCCACAGTCTTGATCAAGCAAAATGGCCAGATTATCGGTCACTTTTTCGGGGCGCAACCTGCTAGTCGGGTGCAAGCTTGCTTGGATCATGCGCAACAGGAGGCGATGGCTGATGCTTGAATTGGTGATGGGCATGGGCCGCGTCACCCGCATTGTGGGCCGGCGGATGTTGATGCGCGGCCGCGTCGGCAGTTTGGGTGGCAGCGGTGTATTGGTGATCGTGATTTTGTTGGCGTTGTGGTATTTGTGGCGTCGCCGTGGCCAAAGTGCATCTCAGCCAGCGCATGTCATTGCGGTAGCACCGATCGATCAACAACTCGCAGAACAATTTTCAACCTTATTTTATCAAATTCAAACGGCGCGCTTGGAACAAGATCTTAAAACGATTGGCCAACATGCGACGCCGGCTGGTTTGCGTCAACTTCAGCAGCAAATCAACGCGTGGGTACATGGTGGTAAAACCTTACATATGGATGGTTTGGTGATCGTCGATACACAAGCAGGGGATGGTAATGTCGATCATCCTAAAGTTGTGGTCACGGCTCAAGCCAAAACTTATTTCACGATTGCCAGTCGCACCCCTCAAGCCAATGCCGCGACGCGCGATGATGCGTTGATCACCCGGGTGACTGAAGTGTGGTCGCTGGCTTATGCGGAAGATGGTCGGTTGTTGTTGACAAATATCTCTGCCTACTAAAAAATTCACGCTGCACTAGTCCCTGTCAAGTTGACAGATGAAATATTATAAAGTTAAATCTGTCTCT
>NZ_AZEU01000303.1 GCF_001435035.1 Lacticaseibacillus manihotivorans DSM 13343 = JCM 12514 | reverse complement strand
AGTTCGCCTCACGGTGTCGTGCCACGGAGTGGCTAACTTGTTCTTGCAATTTGCGAGTTTGATTTTTATTCTTTTTCATTTGATTTTATTATTCAGCGTTAGCAGGTGTTACATCACCGTCAGCGTTAGCGCCAGGTGTATTGGCAAGGTTCCAAGTGACAGTATTTACAAAGGTCCCTTTGTTTAACAAAGTTCCGGGTTTAATATCCAGTTTGTAGCCCAAATTAGCAGTAGTTTTACCTGCAGCGCCCGTCACTGCTTCAGCTTGCGTGCCATTCAAAGTGACCTTCGTGCCCGTGATTTGATCCCCGGAAGTGGTTAAGCTCAAAGTTGATACGCCATCGCCATCCAAAGCTGGGTTTCCAAAGCCGGAAGCACTCACGTTCAACTTCCATGTCCCGTTATCGCCTAAGAAATCACTAACCGTAGTCGAACCACCATCCACGCTGTCACCGTTAAATCCAGAAGCATAGACGGAGGCAACATCGGTTTTACCTAAGTCAACGTTTTGTGGCTGGGTAAAAGACAAGTCCCCAGCTTGAACCGTCAAGTTCGCTTTATTTTCAGTAGAGATTGTACCATCGGTAGTGGCACCGATCTTTGAGCCGACCGCTGGTGTGTCTGCTGCGTGCACGCTAACAGCATTCGCAGCAAAAGTCGTTAAACCTAAAACAGTGGCACTCATCATCAAACCTGCAATAACTTTTTTCATAGGAAAAATTCCACCTTTCACAATTAACGTTCACTCGATATGTTACTTACAATTTATACTATAGAGATTATTACAAAAGATTACAATCGCAAATTGCAAGAACAAGTTAGCCACTCCGTGGCACGACACCGTGAGGCGAA
>NZ_AZEU01000302.1 GCF_001435035.1 Lacticaseibacillus manihotivorans DSM 13343 = JCM 12514 | reverse complement strand
TCAACCAGTTAAGGGCAAATGGTTATCCGCAAGCCGAACTGACGCACATCAGCAAGATCATCCGCCAACAGGATTTCTTGTTCGATGCGCCGACTTACACCATGACCTTTCGCCAACTTGATGATCAGGCGCTGTATACTGTGTCTGAAGGCCAAACCACTCAAAAGCATTGGACCATCACCTTAGAGCGGCGGCTCGGTGGCGTTGATGTCTGGCAAAACCCGAAAACCTTAAACTAAAAGCTTCCGCATGATTTGATTTTAAGTCATGCGGAAGCTTTTTGCCGTTAGTGGACCAGTTGCCCGCGAATCGTGGCGACATCGCGGCCGTTATTTTTAGAAGTATACAAGAACGCATCGGCCCGGCGATAAAGATCTAGGTAGTTTTTATCATCAGCGGTAGCGCGATCTTGTCCCAGTGAAATCGTTAAATGCAAACACTGGTCATCGAAGCGAAATTCCAACCCATTGAGTTCATGGCGCAGTTGTTGAGAAATTTCTGTGGCGCGTTGGTAGGATTCCACCACATCAAACAAGAGAATGGAGAATTCTTCACCACCAGTCCGGTAGACTTTGGCCCGATATTCCCAAGTCCCGGAGAGTTGTTGCAAGTGTTTGGCGACTGCTTTCAAGACTTCGTTGCCAGACAAATGCCCGAATTCGTCGTTAATGGCTTTGAAGTGGTCGACATCAAAGGTGTATAGCGAGTAAAGCTCATTGTGATCTTGATAGCGTTCAAAGGCGGCTTGTAAGTCTTTGTCGAACTGGCCAAAATTCAACAAGCCAGTCAACGAATCGATCGCCGCTTCTTTTTTCAACTGCCGATCGTTGAGCACACGGGAGTTGAACTGCCAGTTGGTTTCCCACAAGACAAATTCCAGCAATAAATACCCGCCTAATAAAAACGGCCAGCCGACATCGATACCATCCAGCGCTTGATAGTTCGCCACATAAGCAGGAATCGCAAATAAAAAGCCAAACGGATAATATAACCAGCGCTTCATTGTCAAAGGCCGCGCAAAGCGATGCGCCACCACGGTCAAGATCATCGGGAAAATCACCCACCAAGCTTGATGCCAGTCCATCATCCAAATAAACCAGCTACCACCGATGAGCATCATGGCGATCGTCATCGAACGGGTGCGGGTGGATAACAAGGCATAAAGCATCGTGATCAACTGAAAGTTTAAAAAGGTCCAGCCATAGCCGACCGGGTGGCCTGCATTGGCGATGTTGAGGAGTGAATCCACATGAAAAAACAGCAAGAATGCTGCCGTCAAGCTGATCAACGTGGCGTTGCGGTGGTGCACGATGAAAGACTGACGTTTGGTTTGTTCGATCCAAACATATAACCAAATAAAGCTGATCAAAATGATCAAGTTCGCCATAAACGTGACCAACCGTAAACCCCAGATCTCCATCTTGCACCTCTTTTTTAAATGCATAATTGGGGCTATCATACCATAAACCCTGAAATAATATTATAGGATTCGCCTTGTATTCTGGCCAACTCTGACCGAAAATGGAAGTGTAGGCAGGATTTTTGGACTTGAAGAGGAGATAACAACAATGGTTAAGCCTCAAACAAGACAGGAGCTACTGATTGCTTCACGGACAAAATTTGATGAATTAACAGAATTGATCAATGCCTTGCCCGCTGCAAGCAAGACCAAAGAATTCAGTTTCAAAGGCCGCGACCGCAACTTACGCGATATCTTGGTGCATCTCAGCGCATGGCAGGCTTTGTATCTACATTGGAGCACTACCAACTTAAAAGGCGAACAGCGCGTGCGCTTTTTGCCTAAAGGCTACACTTGGCAAACCAGCAGCAAGCTGTCTGAACAATTGCGGCAATTGAATCAAGACCTCAGTGTCGATGAGGCGTTCAAGCGCCTGCAAAATACGCATCGTAAAATGATTCGCCAATTCGAATCTTTGCAACAAGAGCAATTATTTACCCATAACTTCTTTAATTGGACTGGGTCTTCGACGTTAGGTGATTATGCCAGTTTGTTCTCGGCAGAACGCTATGAATGGGCGATCCGCCGCTTACAACACTTCCGTCATGACTTGGCACAAAAACCATTAGTGACTCAATAAGTGATCTCTAGAGTTGAAACGCCATTGCGTTTCAACTCTTTTTACTTGCCTTCCAGAATTCTTCACAGGTCTTTGCTATACTGCGGCTATTCTAATTCCTGGAGGCTGAGATGTTAGAACTGCTATTCCTGTTATTCGTTGGATTGGAACTGGTAACGATCGTCATTTACCTGCGTTTGCAAAAGCATGTGAATCAAAAGTACCCGTCATTGCGTCAACCGGTGCAGACGACGCCATTTGAGAAGTGGCGCACACAACACCACGTGATCGATAGCCTCAGTAACTATTCGCAAGCCCCGTATCAACAAACCAAAGCGATCGGGCGCTGGCTACTGCTCATGTTTGCGTGTTTGGGCGGCTGTGCGGCGAGCTTTTTGGTGTCAGATTTCGTCAACTGGCCAGCATTTATTTCTCCTATTGGCTTATTGGTGAGCGCCTTCGGTTTAGCGCACGCCCAACGCCGCAATTTAATACTACAACTGCCAGCATGGCAGGCGCTCATTGAACATGATCCAGATCTTGCGGCAAGCTTTGGGGTGACTGAAGACAAATTGCCTCAGCTGAAATTGCGGACCACCAAGCTGATGAATTTACATTGGATATGGTTGTTGGCGGTGACTTTTTTGGTGATCGCGATCATTTGCGCCATCAGTATAAAATTCTGATCATGCCATGCAAAAAGCCTCAAATCGACGTCGATTTGAGGCTTTTTCAGCTTACGCGTGTTGAGCAAGGATACCTTGCGCGCGTTTGACTTCTTTTTTCACATTGGAAACTGCAGTGCCACCTAAGCTAGTGCGGCGGTTGACGGCAGCTTCAGAAGACAGTTCGGTGTAAACATCTTCCTCAATTTGTGGGGCGGCTTGTTGTAATTCAGCCAGCGGCATATCTTGAAGTGAGGTTTTGGTTTGAATGCCTTTGAGCACGAGTTCCCCGACGATCTCATGGGCTTGGCGGAATGGGACGCCTTTAGTGGCAAGGTAATCGGCCAATTCCGTGGCGTTGGAGAAGTCGTTGATGGTGGCGTCATGCATTTTTTCAGGATGGACGGTCAATGATTCGATCATTCCAGAGAAAATATGCACGGAGCCTAAAATGGTATCAAAGGCATCAAAAATTGGTTCTTTGTCTTCTTGCATGTCTTTGTTGTACGCCAGTGGGATGGCTTTCATGGTGGTCAACAAGCCCATCAACGCGCCATAGACCCGACCCGTCTTACCGCGGGTGAGTTCAGCGAAGTCGGCGTTTTTCTTTTGTGGCATGATCGAGCTGCCAGTAGAGAAGGCGTCAGACATTTCGATGTAGTTGAACTCGTAAGTGCACCACAAGATCAGTTCTTCAGCTAAGCGCGACAAGTGTTGCATCAAAATCGCAGCGTTGGATAAGAATTCCAAGGCGAAATCACGATCAGATACCGCATCTAAGGAGTTGTGATAAACCGCATCGAATCCCAGTTGTTCGGCAACGAATTCACGATCGATCGGGAAAGTGGTCCCAGCTAAGGCAGCCGCGCCTAAAGGCAAGATGTCAGTGTGCTTTTGGTTGAATTCAAAACGTTCATAATCGCGCTGGAACATTTCGAAATACGCTAACAAGTAATGCCCATAAGTGATCGGTTGTGCATGTTGCATGTGGGTATAGCCTGGCATGATGGTGCCGGCGTGCTCGTCGGCTTTTTCCACCAAGACACTTTGCAAATCGCTGATCGCGGATTTGATTTCCGGCAAGCGATGCTTCAACCACAAATGCAAGTCAGTGGCTACTTGGTCGTTACGTGACCGAGCGGTGTGGAGCTTGCCAGCCACAGGGCCGATCAAGTCAGTCAGCATACTTTCCAAGTTCAAATGGATGTCTTCGTTGGCAATGGTGAAGTGCAACTCACCGGCATCGAGTTTTTGTTGCAGTTGGTGTAAGCCGTCAGTGATCGCATCCGCATCTTTTTGTGGAATGATGCCAGTTTTGCCTAACATCGCCACATGCGCTAAGGAACCTTCGAGATCTTCATGCGCCATGGCTTGGTCGAATCCAATCGAGGCGCCGAACTTGTCGACCCAAGCCGCCGCTTTCTGGGTGAACCGGCCGCCCCATAGTTTATCAGTCATTGTTTACCTTATCCTTTGCTTGAGAGTGTACATGGTTGACTTGTTCGTAAACTGTTGCAGGCAAGGTCCATAACTTGATGAAACCAGCGGCTGCTTCTTGATCAAAGGAGTCAGCAGATGTATAAGTAGCGAGGTTTTCATCATATAAGGAGTTAGGGGACTTACGAGCAACTGCGGTGACGTTGCCTTTATAAAGCTTCATCTTGACCACACCGTTGACGTTCTTTTGAGTTTCATCAACGAAAGCCATCAAAGCGTCAAACAATGGGGTGATCCACTTAGCTTCATAGATCATGCTGGTGATTTGTTGTTCGATCAATGGCTTGTAGTGGGCGATGTCGCGTTCCAACGTCAAGTTTTCCAATTCGTGGTGAGCAGTCATGATCACTGCAGCACCAGGCGCTTCATAAACTTCACGCGACTTGATGCCGACCATCCGGTTTTCAATTTTATCGATGCGGCCGATGCCGTTGTCGCCAGCGACTTTGTTCAAGTTCTTGATCAACGTGGCCAAAGGCATTGGGGTGCCATCGATGGCAACAGGCAAGCCTTTTTCAAAAGTCAGATCCAAAAAGACGGGTTCGTCAGGTGCTTCTTCAGGAGAAACGCTCATGCCCCAAGCATCGTCAGGTGCTTGGTTCCATGGGTTTTCCAAAATGCCGGCTTCGTTAGCCCGGCCCCAAAGGTTGCAATCGATGGAGTATGGGGATTTCTTGCCGATCGGCACTGGGACGTTGTGTTCTTTGGCGTAGTCGATTTCTTCTTCACGAGACCAGTGGAAGTCACGAATTGGGGCTTCGATTTCAAGATCTGGATCCAAGGCGTGGATCGCGGCTTCAAAACGCACTTGGTCATTGCCTTTACCCGTAGAACCATGGGCGATGGCAGTGGCACCATGATCATGGGCGATCTTGACTAAGTGGTCGATGATCAAAGGCCGGGATAAGGCAGAAACCAAAGGATAGTCGCCTTCATACAAGGCATTTGATTTGATCACAGGGGCCACATACTTGTCAGCAAATTCATCTTGGGCATCGATGGCATAAGATTCAGAAGCGCCAACTTCCAAAGCCTTCTTTTGAATGAAGTCCATGTCTGTGCCTGGTTGGCCGACGTTTAAGCAAACGGCGATGATTTCGTCATAGCCTTTGTCTTTGAGCCAAGGAATAGCAACAGAAGTATCCAAACCACCGGAATAAGCCAATACGATTTTTTTAGTCATGAGAAAATCCTCCTAGAATTTTTTAACAAGTATTAACAGATCAATTAAGCCATGCGACGTTCAACAAACCCTAATGCCCGGGTAAGAATGAAGGTCATGGCGAAGTAGATCAACGCGACGATCATCATTGGGAAGAACGGCTGGAACGAAGCGCCTTGAACGGTAGAGCCTTCAAACATCAATTCTGACGCGCCGATCACAGATAACACGGAACTTTCCTTGATATCTGTGACGAATTCGTTACCCAGTGCTGGCCAAATGTTCTTGATGGCTTGTGGTAAAACTACATAACGCGTGGTCGCGCCACTGGATAAGCCTAACGAACGGGCAGCTTCAGTTTGACCGATCGGCACTGAGTTCAAACCAGAACGGATGATTTCAGCGACATAAGCCCCAGAGTTGATGCCCATGGCAATCGCGCCGGCAGTGAAGGCGGAAAGACTTAAGCCTAAGACTTGAGTCCCGAAGAACACGATGAAGGCTTGAACCATCAAAGGCGTGCCGCGGATGAATTCCACGTAGACGGCGCTGATGGCTTTTAAGATCCAAAGCTTGGAGCGACGCATCAAGGCTAAGATCGTGCCTAGCACCGTCCCGGCGATAACCGTCAACAGCGCGAACAGCAAGGTGTTCAAAGCCCCTTTCACAAAGAAGCCGCTGTATTTCGCCCAGAACCCTTGGGATTGGTTTTGCAAGGTGTAGGCTTGATCCAAATATTTCTTCCACAAGCCTTGTTTTTGCATCGACTTGATGGATTTGTTGATTTGAGTGGTCAACGCGGTGTCACCTTTTGGTAAGGCAACAACGGTAGGACTAGCTGATGTGGCAAAATGGGGATCGACCATCATCAACGATTTGTTCTTTTGCACATATGCGCCGGCGATGATGGAACTCATGACCCCAGCGTCGAGCTTATTATAGGAAACTTGGGCAACGACGTCATTGGCTTTTTGCAAACTGTGGATCTTAGCGCCTGGCAATTGGGCTTTGGCGATCGCTTCTTGCGTGGTTTGCTTTTGGGCCCCAACGGTTGCGCCTGAGAAGTCTGCGACGTTTTTGTACTTGGACTTGTCTGACTTGCGGATGACGACGATTTGTTTTTCATACATGTAAGGCTTGGAGAAGTTGACTTGCTTAGCCCGTTCAGGGGTTTTGGACATCCCAGAGATGACCATATCAACTTTGCCTGTTTTCAAGCCGCCGATCAAAGCATCAAAGCCCATTTCTTTGATCTGCAACTTGACGCCCATGTCCTTGGCAATTTTCTTGGCTAAGGAAACATCAGCGCCGACGATTTTATCTTGTCCATCGACTGTCGCGTGAAATTCCAGCGGCGCATAGTCGGCGGATAACCCGACAGTGATGTACCCGCGGTTTTTGATCGCCTGTACGCGACTAGTGGCCGCATCTACTGGATGCACGCTACCGGCTACGATAAAGGCTAATAACGCGATTAACGCGAACGCCCACCGTTTCAAATTTTTCATATCCCGCCAACTCCTAAAAGTGAATTTTTATTGAATATATACCCAATTGGCGGAATATGCAAGCTTTTGTGTAAAAAATACAAAAATTATTCAGTGCGGTACGGCTGCAAGAACGCCGCAATGTAATGGTAGAAAGTGGTGTTATCCTTCACGTAATCGCTATGCGACGCGCCTGGCACGATGCGTAAAATACTTGTCGGAATGGCGCTGGCGATTTCAACGGTTTCAGATTTTTTGACCACATCTTTTTCACCGGCGATCACAAAGGCTTGTGCAGTGATTTGATGCAAGGCTTTGGTTGAGATATGCGGCTCATTCAACATTAAGCTCAGCAATGGGTCATGTTTGCGCCAGTTGGTGGCCCGCACCCCGAAGCGGATCGGCGCTTTGATGCCTTGAGGCGTGAGGTTGCCACCAGCCAGTACTACTTTGTGAACGAGAGCGGGGCGTTGGCTGGCGATCAGCATCGACACGATCGCGCCATCTGAAAATCCGACTAAGGTGATATTTTTAAGTTGTAAGGCGTCAGTGAAATTCATGATGTCGTCAGCCATCAATTGATAAGAAAGCGGCACATCATGTTGGCTTTGGCCGTGATCACGGGAATCAATGGCATAAATGGTGTAATCGCTGGCGAGTTTGGTTTGCAGATCCGTGAAGATGGTGTGGTCTTCACCGTTGCCATGCAGCAAGATCAGCGGAGCGCCGATCCCGGCTTGGGTATAAAATAAGCGGATCTGATTGACTGTAATTTCCATAATGTCCCTCCGATAGCTGTATTGTACAACCATGCGGCAAGTGATGCGAATTCAAACTTTGGGGCAGATTGCGATCAGCGGTGAAATTTAATCTGTCAGCACTGAGCGGGTCAACTTGAGTCAGCGAAAGCTTTCAGCCGGTTTTGCAAGCAATTCAGAAGCTTAAAAATCGGCGTAAAGATAGAAGCTTTTTGCCCCAGGACCAAGAAACCGTTATAATGGAGTCAATATGACCGAACCTGAGGAGGGCCTATTGCATGGCAAAGAAGATCCTAGTGGTTGATGATGAAAAACCCATCTCTGATATCGTGAAATTCAATTTAACTAAAGAAGGCTACGAAGTCGTTACCGCTTATGACGGTGAAGAAGCACTAGCCAAAGTTCAAGAAGAAGATCCTGATTTGATTATTTTGGACTTGATGTTACCTAAAATCGACGGCTTGGAAGTGGCGCGCCAAGTGCGCAAAGACCGCGATACGCCGATCATTATGTTGACAGCCAAAGACTCTGAAATCGATAAAGTCTTAGGCCTAGAACTTGGGGCGGATGATTATGTCACCAAGCCATTTTCAAACCGGGAATTGGTGGCGCGGGTCAAAGCAAACCTGCGTCGGCAATCGGCCAATCAACAAGCACAAGAACCAGATGATGAGAATAAAGATCTCACTGTTGGCGATTTGACGATTCATCCAGATGCCTACACCGTATCTAAGCGTGGTGAAAAAATCGAGTTGACCAACCGCGAATTTGAACTCTTACATTATTTGGCCCGCCACTTAGGCCAAGTGATGACGCGTGAGCATTTATTGCAAACGGTTTGGGGCTATGACTACTTTGGCGATGTGCGGACGGTTGATGTGACCGTGCGGCGGTTACGCGAAAAAATCGAAGACGCGCCATCGCATCCAGAATGGTTAGTGACGCGGCGTGGCGTGGGCTATTATTTACGTAACCCAGATGCTGAATAAAACGCTTTGGGGCAGGGCATGCGTGCCCTGCTCTTTTCGCTATTAGGCGGTTTGCCATTATCAAAGGCAGCATGCAATCACGGACGTCTATTGAACCAATAAAGCTGTCTAAAATGGCATCCACGGTAAAAAAGATTGCTGGAAGACCAAAAGGCGGAGGTGAAATCGGCACCAGCCGTCGAACCGTTGTTAGGGGTTTACCCCTTACAACGGCGCAGAAGCAAAGCTAACTCGCGGGCTTTGCGAGTTAGCTTTGCTTCTGCGGACTGCGTTCCGTGCCGATTTCACCGGAGTCTTTTGGTCTGGAAGCAAGGATTTTTCCAGTATCCCACTTATGTTTAGGAGTTCCAATGAATAAGAAGATCCGCTTTTTCCAATCGATCCACTTTAAAATCGCGCTAGTGTTTATCCTGTTGCTGTTAGTGACCGTGGAGCTCATTGGCGCGTATTTTGTGCGGTCATTGGAACAGCAAAATGTTGAAACCTTTAAAACCAGCTTGAATGTGGACACGTATATCCAAAACAAGTTGGAAACTGATTTAATGCGGACGGATACGAGTGCCGCCAATTCAGATATTAAAACGACGATTTCCCAAGCAGAAATCGCCAATTCCGCGGAATTGCAAGTCGTTGATGCCAAAGGCACGATTCGCGCCAATTCCAACATCAACGATCAATCTGATGTGGGGCAAAAATCTGCTTCAGGCAACGTGAAGTCCGTGCTGTATAATGGTCAGATTTTTGAAGGCTTTCAATATGGCAGTGCGACTGGCTCAACTTATTCCAAAATCATCCCCTTGAAAAATCCGAATGCCACAGGGGATGGCAGTTCCGTTATCGGGGCCATTGTGATTTCGGCATCTATGGACACGGTTTATTCAAACATCAATAAAATCGTGCGCATTTTCTTGTTCGCTTCGCTGATTGCCGGGTTATTAGCGGCGATTTTGGCGATCGTCATTGCCCGGGCAATCACGCGGCCGATCGATGAAATGAAAAAACAAGCGATTCGTATGGCGCGTGGCGATTATTCCGGGCAAGTGCGGATCTATGGCCAAGACGAATTGGGCCAATTAGCCGTTGCCGTCAATAACTTGTCGGTGCGCGTTGAAGAAGCCCAAGAAGCCAGTGAAGCCGAACGTCGCCGGCTGGATTCCGTGTTAGCGCATATGACCGATGGTGTTATCGCCACTGATCGGCGTGGAAATGTGATCATCATCAACGAAACTGCGCTAGATATGCTCAATACCCGCAATGAAGATGTGATCGGCTTATCGATTTTAAAGCTGTTTAACATTGTCAAAGACTACACCTTGCGTGATTTGTTGGAGAATCAAGAAGAACTGTTACTCGACTTCTCCCAACAAAGCGATCATGATTTGATCTTGCGCGTCGACTTTTCTTTGATCCAGCGCGAAACCGGCTTTATTTCCGGGCTTGTGGCAGTGCTGCATGATGTTACCGAACAGCAGAAAAATGAACGCGAACGTCGCGAATTTGTTTCAAACGTCTCGCATGAATTGCGGACCCCGTTGACGTCGATGCGCTCTTATATTGAAGCGTTAAATGACGGGGCGTGGAAAGATCCTGAAATCGCGCCGCAATTTTTGAAGGTCACCCAAGAAGAAACCGATCGGATGATCCGCATGATCAACGACTTGTTGAGCTTGTCGCGGATGGATTCTGGGACCTCTAAGATCGAACTGGAAACCATCAACTTAAATGAGTTCTTCAATTATATTTTGGATCGGTTTGACATGATGTTTAAAACCGACAATGAAGCCGCGGGATCTGATAACAACCGGGTTCAGCCACTGCCTTCAAGCCGCAAGAAGCATTATGTGATCAAGCGCGAAATCACCAAGCGCGATTTATGGGTGGAAGTCGATCAAGATAAGTTCATGCAAGTGATCGATAACATCATGAATAATGCGATCAAATATTCACCAGATGGCGGGACCATCACCGCGCGGTTAGTCGAAACCCATAATCACGTGATTTTGTCGATCACCGACCAAGGCTTGGGGATCCCAAGAAAAGATATCAGCAAAGTCTTTGATCGCTTTTACCGGGTGGATAAAGCCCGTTCTCGGCAACAAGGTGGGACTGGCTTAGGCTTGGCGATTTCCAAAGAAGTCGTTGAAGCCCTCGGTGGTCGCATTTGGGTCGACTCACAAGAAGGCAAAGGCAGTACCTTCTCGATATCCTTGCCTTATGAACCATTAGACGAAGGAGATGATTGGGATGAAGCTTAGTGGTTGGTTTTTACGCATCGGCTTGATCTTAATGATCGCCTTGAGTTTGGTGTTGTCTTGGGTGATTTGGCAAAACCCCTCACGCCTTGGGCATCAACAAGCTGCCGTCACCGTCATCAAAAAGTCAGATAAAGACACGACGAAAAATATCGGGACGGTTTTGGCGCCGACGAAAGCCTATTATCAACACGCCAATACCAAACAATTATTGTTTACACCTGATGACGATGTGATCACGAATTTGCGCGATACCGTGAAAAATTGGCAGATTCGATCCGTCACCGCTGGCGGGAAGTTGACCACCAGTGAATACAATGCCTTATTGGCGAACAACGAAACCTTGCAATTGGTGTATCCGGATATGGTGGCTTACAAGTTATTCAATGGCAATTGGTTTAAAGATGGCGCCAAAGCGGCGAACTTCAATTTTGATCGGATCGTGATCAGTTTGGGGACGCATCCAGATACAATGGTATTTGTGAATGACCGCACCCGCGCGATCCACACCGCAACGCTGAAAAAGCACAGTTTGCAAAAGCTACAAAGCCAAATCGACGCCGCGACGACGACCAGCTTTTCCGTGCAAGAATTACGGTTGAGCAATGGTCGGCAAGTCAGCGACTTTACTGATGCGATCCAAGTGCAGCCTTATGTGTATTTGTTGGATCAACAATCCGCCAACCATTATGTGTCCTTGTTGATGCCGGCGACCCAAACCAGTACTGTCGATGCCCGCGAACTAGGCTCTGATACGGTTTATACTGCTGGTACCGATTACCGCTTGACGTTAAATCAAGATACGCAAGTGATGCAATTTGATGATGCCTCATCAACCAATAATGCGACGAACTTGGCGACGAACTTGCAAAAGTCTTATACCGCACTAAGTGATTTGGATCTGTTGGGGATGAACAGCATGCGCTATTATCGCTACAACAAAACCACACGTATGGTGACGTTCCGCTCTGTGGCGCAAGGCTTGCCGATTTTCAACTCAGATTATTATGGGCGGGTGACGGTTGCCGATACCGATTCTGGGCGACAAATGTTCTTTTCCACCAATAATTTGACCGTGCCGATCCCCACCTCCCAAGCGAAAACCACGCTGCCAGCCACGCAAGCGGTGATCGATCATATCACCAGCGTCGGCTACAGTGAATCTGCCATCGAAGATATCGCGTTAGGGTATCATTGGGTCAAGCAAAACGAAAACTCGCAAGTGGTGACCTTAAAGCCGACTTATTTTGTCGAAATCGGTGGGCACTATCGGCGCTACAATAAGTGGCTCGGCCCAAGTGCGGACAAGCAAGCCAGTGCCACTACTGTCGTGGCCACGCATGAGCAACAATAGGAGGTGAACCCATGGATTTTAGACGGATCGAATGGATCTTTTTGGTCGTATTTGCCGCAGTGAATATTTTCTTAGGGATCAGCTTTTATCAAAGCCAAGCAGTCGACCAAGCAGTGAGCGAATCCACCACCGGTGAAATCGTGGCGGATATTCAACGCGATCAAATCAAATTGCCGAGTCTTTCAACGAAAACCCCAACTGGTGGGTATTTGGCCTCACAACGCAACACCGCGCTATACAACAACCGCGAACAGCTGATCGGCCAAACCTTGAGCTTTAACAACGGGACGTTGACCAGCAACTTAAACTCACCAATCGCCGTGAAAAAAGCGCACGCCGTCGCCACCATTAAAAAGTGGCTGCAGGCGTCTAGTAACGTGATGTTCGGCAATCAATATCAATATGCTGAAAGTCTGTCATCGAATAACACCTATGTTTTTTGCCAGCAGATCCAAGGGCACAAGATCTATGATAAGCGTGCGCAAATCACCTTTACCGTGTCTAACAATAAGTTGGTCTCTTACAAACAAACGTATATCGCCAAAATGTCTGTGTTGAAAAGTAATGTAGAGCTGACTTCTGCGCGTGATGCGGTGGTGACGTTATATAAAGACAACGAAATTGCCAATGGGGCGAAAGTCGATTGGGTCGAGTTGGCGTATAATTATTTACTCGACACCAAAGGCAGTACGGTATATGTGCCGACTTGGTTTGTCGGCGTCCAAAATCAAGGCGCCAAAAGTGTTACGATTAAGAAGTTGAATGCGATCACCAAAACTGTGATGAAAGATCGCACGAATGAAGAATAGAGGATTAATTTGGTGACAGAAGATTTTGGCATGCGCGTCAGTGTTTTGGCGAGCTCAAGTTCAGGCAACGCAACTTATATTGAAACGCCGCAACATCACATTTTGATCGATGCTGGTTTTTCTGGTAAAAAACTCCAAGCCTTGATGCAAAGTGTCGGGCGTGATTTAAAAGACGTCGACAGTTTATTTTTAACGCATGAACATACGGATCACTCCAAAGGCGTCGGCGTGTTGACCCGGCGTTATCCCGATATCACCCTTTATGCCAATCAGTTGACCTTAGAAGCGTTGCCGCAATCCATTGGCAAATTGCCAGCTGATCAAGTCCAAGTGATCGAACCTGGACAAACCATGAGCTTAGGGGATTTGGATATCGAAGCGTTTGCGGTGTCTCATGATGCCGCCCAAGCGCAGTTTTATCAAGTGCACCACGATGATAAGGCGTTTGCGATCGTGACGGATACCGGTTATGTGTCCGATCACGTTGCCGGGACCATTCGCGACGCCGATGCTTATGTGATGGAATGCAATCATGATGTGGAAATGTTGCGGATGGGGCCATATCCGTGGCCATTGAAACAGCGAATTTTAAGCGATACTGGGCATTTATCCAATGAAGATGGGGCCAATGCCATCATGGACGTGATCGGCACGCGCACCAAGCGGATCTACTTAGGTCATTTGTCGCCGCATAACAACATCAAAGCGCTGGCACATATTACTGTCGCGAACATGTTGAAGGAACAAGGGCTGCCAGTTGGACGTGATTTTGATATTTATGATACCGATCCTGCCATCGCCGATCCCATGTTTACCGTGTAAAAAGTTGACCGAAGGCAGGCCTTGCTTGCATAATTAAATTAGCCATAGGAGCGGTTTGGCCAGTTGGTCAAGCCGCTTTATTAGTGATTGACCGGATACGGTTTCAGGACTTCTGCGCAAAAAGGTCATAAATTCATCAAATCCACTTTGTAGGATAGATAGTGTAAACAAGAACGATTCGATTGGAGGATTAGGTCATGGATAATCAATCACACAACTTTCAAGAACAACAGCCTGATCAAAAGCCACAAAAGCCTCACAACGGTTTGAAGCAAACCGCCATTGTGGCTGTGGTCGCGGCAGTTATTGGTGGTGGTGTTGGCGGTGGGGCAGCATATTTTGGCTTAAAGAACGCTGCTGAATCTAGCTTAGGCGTCACGTCAACTTCACAAAAGGCAGGGACGACGCAAGTTTCCAATGTCTCAGTGAAAGAATCTAGCTCAAGCACAACGGCGGCTGCGAAGGTCAAAAACGCAGTCGTCTCAGTGGTCAATTTGCAAAAGGCCCAAAGCACTTCCAGTGGTTTGGATGATTGGAGCGATTATTTTGGCTCCAGTGATTCAAATGGCTCGTCGAGTTATGGGTCAGATTCTTCAGGCTCTGATACCACCAGCGGGGCGACGACTAGCGGCGACTCCAGCAGGTCATCATCCAGTTCTTCAGATTCCTCTGACCTTGAGGAATACTCAGAAGGCTCTGGGGTGATCTACCAAAAGAAAGATGGCAAAGCCTATATCGTCACCAACAACCACGTGGTCGAAGATTCTGACGCCTTGGAAGTCATTTTGTCTGATGGGACCAAAGTGACGGCTAAAAAAGTCGGCACGGATGCGACAACCGACTTAGCCGTGTTATCCATTTCTGCTTCTAAAGTCACCACTGTTGCCAGCTTCGGCGATTCCAGTGCCTTACAAGCAGGCCAAACGGTTTTGGCCATTGGATCCCCACTGGGCTCACAATATGCTTCTTCAGTTACCCAAGGGATCGTCAGTGCCACTAGCCGGACCGTTGATGTGACCGATGAAGATACCAACCAAACCGTTGGCCAAGAAACCGTTATTCAAACGGATGCGGCCATCAACTCTGGGAACTCCGGTGGTCCATTGATCAACTTGTCAGGCCAAGTGATCGGGATCAACTCGATGAAGCTGTCGAGTTCAAGTTCTGATTCCTCTACTGCTACTATTGAAGGCATGGGCTTTGCCATTCCAAGTAACGAAGTGGTGTCCATTATTAACCAACTGGTTGAAAATGGGAAAGTGGTCCGGCCTGCTTTAGGCGTTGAGATCCGTGACTTATCCAGTGTCACTGCTAGTCAACAAAGTTCGGTTTTGAAGTTGCCAACTAGCGTTACTGGCGGGGCCGTTATTGCCGGCTTCACCAGTGGGAGTATCGCCAAGTCTGCTGGTTTGTCCAAGTATGATGTGATTGTGGGCATCGATTCGGATAAAGTGACCGGCGTTGCCGACTTGCGCACAGCGTTGTATAAACACAACGTCAACGATACGGTGAAGATCACGTATTATCACCAAGGCACTAAGAAGACGACCAACGTCAAACTCACTGAAACCACAGATAGCTTGTCGAGTTCCGATAGTTCGAGCACGTCGAGTTCTAATTAACCGAGTTGCCCTCAACGTTGAACGTTGAGGGTATTTTTGTGGCGAGTTATCCCCTGAAATTTTGTCAAGTGTGGATAGTGATTGGGAATAACTAACCAGTTCACCTGTGGATAAGTCTGTGGATACTGTTCATAACTAGGCTGAGCGGTTGTGGGTGAGTTTTTCCCCAAGATGTGAACAACCTGTGGATAAATAAAATTCAACAACAAACGAACGTCTGTACGGCCAGTGCTGACGCGGCTTCCAGCGTTTGAAAATGGAATCATTGCGAAAATGAACGCTGTGGATAAGCCCGCTTGTAAAATAATTCTCTTGATTTTTTTATCCCAGTTATCTGGTGTCATGAAAAAAGCTCGACACCAGATTTAGGGGGCGAACATACTCTCGTGTGGATAAAGGGTGGGGATGATTGGTGCAAGGTGTGCATGATTGACAAGTTGTGGGTAATTTGCTATACTAATGTTAGTGAATGAGTTGTGTGCAATCTATAGGAGGCCTATGATGAACATTTCGATCAAACCAGCAGCAGTTGACTATTTGAAGGCTCATACGACAAACCAAACGCATTTGTTTTTGGCATTAGATGACGGCTCCAGCAAGTATTCTCAGCTTGGTGGGACCTGTGCGATCGGGAACAAATTCCAAATCGTCGAAAGTCCAGTCGCTGACGCCGATTATGCAATCACGCTAGACACTGATAGTGACTTGTCGCTGACCACAGGTGAAGAAGAAGAAATGTATTTAGGCCACGGCTTGGTTTTAGATTTCCAGCAAGCCTCATTGGTTTTACGTGACGATTCCGGGATCTTGGATGGCGCAGTCAACATCAGCCAACCTGTTGTGCTCACGGCAGAAATGCAAGCTGCGATGGGCGACAAGATCTGCTAAAAGCATAAGCAATCAGGGATTTGTGAGTGGTTTTTCGCCGCTCACAAATTTTTTTCAAAAAAGTTTTAGCACTCTATTGACGAGAGTGCTAAAACAGACTATAGTATATTATGTAAACAAGAGGTGGTGGCAATCACCACCAATGAATGAAAGGAAGTCTGTTGTATGGCTAATGAAATGATGCGTCGTAATGACTGGTTAGAGGATCCGTTTTTCGATAACTTGGGGCGGCGGTTCTTCGACGGCTTCTTCCCAGCAAACGCAACGGAACAAAATTTAAAGACGGATATCAATGAAACGGATGATGCCTATGTGGCCAAGATCGATATGCCTGGCATCAACAAAGACGATATCAAGTTGAACTATCAAGAAAATGTGTTGAGTATTTCCGTGTCTAAGGCTGATTTCAATGATCATCAGGATAAAGACGGCAATACGTTGATGAGCGAGCGCAGTTACGGGTCCATGAGCCGCAGCTTCCGTTTGCCAAATGTTGATGAATCAAACATCAAGGCGCAATACACCGATGGCGTGTTGACCATCAACTTGCCAAAGCTGACGGAAACCGCTGAAGCCAACCATCAAATCGATATCGACTAACCTTAATTAAACAGTCATGCTTAGCTTAAAGCACCGCGACAATTTTGCCGCGGTGCTTTTTGTTTTGGGTCGGGATGCCAAGTATGGGACTGAAGGTGTCATAACTCTGTGGATATGATGAGCAGCGCATCCAGACGATGATCGATTTTTGACGACATTGGTCATCAGTGGTGGACAGTTGTATTTCGAACAAAGAAATTTTTTTCGAGACAAGTGGCGAAAACCGTCTTCTAAATAACGAATATGAGCCAATAATTTGAAATCGATGATGCCTGTGATCCTTGATATGATGGGAAAACATACTGGATTGAAACTGATGAAAATGACACTTACCCATCATGACACAAGCAAACTTTTACCTTTAAATGGGGAGAATCCTATTTACTTTAATGCGTTTTTAATGTAAAGTATGACCATTAAGCCAATACGACTATTGTTGGGTCGCACGGCTACCGGCGCATTACCTGTTTCATGTTGTTGATCCACAAGGCAGTGCCGTCAGCGTGATTGTTGGCGGCATCTGTTTATTCTATGACAGATAGGAGTCATATCCATGGTCAAATATGTCTTGAAGCGGATCGGGTTTTTGATTCTCACGCTGTTCTTGGTTGCTTCCATCACGTTCTTCTTGATGAAGCTGTTACCAGGGACGCCATTCAATAACCCTAAGATCCCAGCAGACCAAATCGCACAATTGAAGGCCCAATACGGGTTGGATAAGCCGGTTTGGCAACAATACTTAGTTTATATTTTAGGGGTGGCTCATGGTGACTTCGGGACCAGTTATCAGTTCACCGGCCAAACGGTGTCTTACTTGATTTCTTCTCGGGTCGGCCCATCCCTACAACTTGGCGCACAAGCGATGGTCGTTGGGACCTTGCTTGGGATCTTACTGGGTGCCGTTGCGGCCATCCGCAAGAACACTTGGGTCGATTCAGTCGCTACGATTTTTGCCATCATTGGCCGCTCCATTCCAAACTTCGTGTTTGCGGCTTTGCTGCAATACTTCGTCGCTTACAAGTGGGGTTTGGCACCAGTGGCTTTATGGGAAGACGGCTTCTCCAGTTCCGTTTTACCAACGTTAGCCTTAGCCATGGCGCCGCTGGCCAACACCGCACGCTTCATGCGGACGGAAATGGTCGATGTGCTCAGTTCTGATTACATCGAACTGGCCCGTTCTAAAGGCGATTCCAAGTGGCAAGTGGTTGCGCGCCATGCGCTGCGTAACTCCATGATCCCGATCGTCACCATCATCGGCCCAATGGCGGTCGACTTAATGGTTGGTTCCATGGTTGTGGAAAACATTTTTGCGATCCCTGGTATCGGCGAACAGTTCGTTAAGTCCATTACGACTAACGACTATCCGGTGATCATGGGCCTGACCGTCATGTATTGCTTCATGTTGACGGTGGTCATTTTGATCGTTGATATTTTGTACGGATTCATTGATCCTCGGATCCGACTCAGTGGGGAGGCTAACTAATGGCAGATTCTAAAATCAAACTGTCACCTGACGCGTTCAAGCCAGCCCACGTCAGCGCTGACGAAAAAGAAAAAATCGCCACTCCGGCGTTGACCTTTACGCAAGATGCGATTCGGCGTTTAAAGCAAAACAAAGCTGCGATCATCAGTTTCTGGATCTTGGTTTTCATTTTTGCCGTGTCGATCATCACCTTGTTTGTGTCACCACACAATCCAAACACGCAGAACTTGAATTATACTTACCTGCCGCCTAAGTGGGGCAACTTGAACATTCCATTCTTTAATGGGAAACAAGGCGGCGTCGATATGTACGCCCAAAACAATGTGCCAAAAGGCGTTTACTTCTTGTTAGGCACCGATTACCTCGGTCGTGATTTGTTGAGCCGGATTTTTGTCGGCACGCGGATCTCCTTGGAAATCGCTGTGATTGCCACTTTCTTTGACCTCGTGATCGGGGTTGGCTATGGCATCATCTCCGGCTGGAAAGGCGGCACCACTGATACCATCATGCAACGTGTGATCGAAATCATTTCGTCTGTGCCTAACTTGGTTGTCGTCATCTTGATGCTGTTAGTCTTTAAACCTGGGATGACTAGTATCATCGTCGCCATTGCCATCACTTCTTGGATTACGATGGCGCGTTTGATCCGGGCGCAAACCTTGCAGTTGAAAGATCAAGAATTCATTTTAGCGGCTCGAACGCTTGGTGAATCCAGTTGGAAGATCGCCATCAAGCATTTGGTGCCTAACTTGAGTTCCACGATCATCATTCAAACCATGTTCACCATTCCAACGGCGATTTTCTTCGAAGCCTTCCTGTCATACATTGGGATCGGCTTACCGGCACCAACTGCCAGTCTTGGGACCTTGTTGAACGATGGGCAAAAAGCCTTACAAACTCAGCCTTACTTACTGGTTTATCCTGCCATCGTCATCGTTGTGTTGATGTTAGCCTTCAACTTATTAGCTGATGGTTTACGTGATGCCTTCGATCCGAAGAGCTCGCATTAAGGAGGGGTCGAAAATGGATAGAATTTTAGATGTTAAAGATTTAGCCATCGACTTCGCCACTTTTGCTGGTCCCGTGCATGCGATCCGCCATGTCAACTTCCACTTGGATAAAGGGGAAACTTTGGCGATCGTTGGGGAATCTGGCTCTGGGAAGTCTGTTACCATGCGGACGGTCATGGGTTTGTTGGCCAATAACGCCAGCATCACTTCTGGTGAAGTCTTGCTTGAAGGCGACGACATTCTCAAGAAGTCTGAAAAAGAAATGAGCGCCATGCGTGGTAACGATGTCGCCATGATCTTCCAAGATCCCATGACCTCATTGGATCCAACCATGACCATCGGCAAACAAGTCGCTGAACCACTGTTGCTTCATAACGATATTTCCAAAAAGGCGGCGTTAAAAGAAGCAGTCCGCACCTTGGAACTGGTTGGGATCAACGATGCTGAAAGTCGTTTGAACGATTATCCGCACCAATTCTCTGGCGGTCAACGCCAGCGGATCGTTATCGCCATTGCCATCATCAACCATCCCAAGATTTTGATCGCTGATGAACCAACCACGGCGTTGGATGTGACGATTCAAGCGCAGATCATTCACTTGTTGAAAGACTTACAAACGAAAATCGATACTGCGATCATCTTCATCACTCATGACTTAGGTGTTGTGGCTGGGATCGCGGATCGGGTTGAAGTTATGTATGCCGGCAAGATCATCGAATATGGTGATGTGGATGAAGTTTTCTACAACCCACAACATCCATACACATGGGGCTTGCTTGAAGCGATGCCAACGCTTGAAACCAAGCGCAGCCGCTTGTTCGCCATTCCTGGGACCCCACCAGATTTGTTGGATCCACCGAAGGGCGACGCCTTTGCGCCACGGAATCCTTTTGCCATGCAAATCGATACTGAACAAGAACCCCCATTTTTCCAAGTGTCACCAACGCATTTTGCGGCCACTTGGTTATTGCATCCCGATGCACCAAAAGTCGACGTGCCTGATGAAATCAAGCGTCGTTGGGGCATTTGGGCAGCGAAGCACCCAGCTAAGGAGGCGGACTAATGACTGACAAGAAAAAAGTTCTGGTTCAAGTCAAAGACTTGGTCCAAACCTTTAACGCCGGCAAGAAAAATGAAGTCAAAGCGATCCAAGATGTGACCTTTGACATTTATGAAGGCGAAACCTTAGGGCTGGTTGGTGAATCCGGTTCTGGTAAAACTACCACAGGACGTGCGATCATTCGCTTGTACGACCCAACCAGTGGTGAAGTGCTGTTTGAAGGCAAGGATATTGCCAAGCTGAAAAACGGCTCTAAAGAAATGTTGGATTTCCGCCGCCAAACGCAAATGATCTTCCAAGATCCATATGCCAGTTTGAATCCCCGGATGAAAGTTAAGGATATCATCGCTGAAGGCTTGGACATTCACCATTTGGTCAAGTCTGAAAAAGAACGCGATGATCGTGTGGCTGAATTGCTGGAAGAAGTTGGCTTAAACGCTGATCACTCCACGCGTTATCCGCATGAATTCTCCGGTGGCCAACGTCAGCGGATCGGGATCGCTCGCGCGCTTGCTGTTGAGCCAAAGTTCATCATCGCTGATGAACCGATCTCAGCGCTGGATGTTTCCATTCAAGCGCAAGTGGTCAACTTGATGAAAGATATCCAAGACAAACAAGGTCTGACTTATTTGTTCATCGCCCATGATCTGTCGATGGTTAAATACATCTCTGATCGTATCGCCGTGATGCATTATGGCAAGATCGTGGAATTAGCCAGCTCTGATGAAGTGTACAACCACCCATTGCACCCATACACTGAAAGTTTGTTATCTGCGATCCCTGAACCAGATCCAGATACTGAACGCTTACGTGTCCCGATTCCATACGACGCTTCTAAAGTCGAAGATGATCGCCCACGTAAAATGGTTGAAGTCTATCCTGGACACTTTGTTTTCGCGGCTGACGACGAAATTCAAGGTTACAAAGACGCTGCGGCGAAGGCCCACGCTAACGACTAGGTCAAAATCGATTTATCCGGCAGTGACACGGTCATTGTAAAACAAGCGCCCAGCGCTGCCGGTTGCTGGGCGCGTCCCATTTGACCATGGAATGGACTAGGAGTGATCCTGGTCTATTTTTGTGCCCAGAGCTTTGAGAAACGCTTTTAGCCGACCAGGTAGCCTAGCTTGGGGCTTTGAGGCGCACTTTGCCTCGAAGTTCCAAGCGTAGCTAGCTGTGTCGGCGTTGTTTCTCAAAGCTCGACGCTGTCAGAACGGTCTTGGCTCGGCGTCTTAAGCAAGCTATCCGCAGGTGCGTTGCTTGAAAAAGCTCGACGATGTTCCCAGAGCATTTTGAAACGCTTTTAGCCGACCAGGTAGCCTAGCTTGAGAAAACTCGACGCTGCCCAGAATGCGATCAACTACTGATACAACCACAACTTTTCTGGTCGTAATTGCCTTGTTTTGCTTAAAATAAACAGGATTTAAAGCTGTTTTCAGCTAAATATCATTCTATTTAACATTTATTCTAGAATAAGCTTGAATTAATGCCGTGATTGGCCTATACTTATTCCATCATGAAGAACTGAATAGCCTTGCTCACTCGACCAGGCGCTTAAGCGTAGTTCGAGACGACCCGTACACAGAGGTGCAAACCTGCTGTTGTGCGGGATTTTTTTATGGAAATTTGTCAACTGGTGTTGAAGGATAGTTTTTATCCCTTGAAGGCCTTCCC
>NZ_AZEU01000301.1 GCF_001435035.1 Lacticaseibacillus manihotivorans DSM 13343 = JCM 12514 | reverse complement strand
CAGACCGGCCAGATGCGATTTCATGTCCCAAATACCGAGGTGAATAATCCAGGTGACACATTCGATAACCATGATGATCACCCCCTAGCGCTGATTACCATTGATGTGGATCACTTTAAGCAGATTAACGATACGTACGGCCACCTCATGGGTAACCAGACCCTCATCGCCTTTTCCCGCCAGCTAAAGCAGCTACTTAGCAATCAAAACGACAGCTACAAGTTCTACCACACTGGCGGCGAGGAATTCGCGATACTGTTGCCCAACACGTCCTTGGATACGGCCCGCAAAGTTGTGCATGACTGCCAGCTAGCGCTTAAAACGTTAGCCATCCCACTAACAGAGGGGCAACTACAGGTGACAGCTTCGTTCGGCCTGGCAGTTGCTAACCCTAACGATAACAGTGCCACCAATTTCTTTAAACGCAGTGACCGTTATTTATATCAGTCGAAGAATAACGGGCGTGACCGTCTTACCGACGAGTCTACCGACACCGATTTATCATGAATCAGTCCGCCTAATCACCGTTATTTATCAGCACCCTGTTTCCGATCACACTTGTCTCGCACGTCAATCCGTGTTATATTTGGCACCAATTAATTATTTAAGGAGGCAGCGCGTATATGCGAATTGATACGTCCAAATATCCAGAAGGTAAAGAGGCGGTGGACCCCAAACGGGTTAAACGGCTCAAGATTTTAAGTAAGGTGGCAACGATTATGTGTATCTCGATGTACATATCGTACATCCCGCAGATTATCGCCAACTTTTCTGGTAGTCCCGTATCACCCATTCAACCACTGGTCGCATCCATTAACGCCTGCCTATGGGTAGCTTACGGCTGGAACAAAACCTATAAGGATTGGCCCGTAATCATCTCCAACTTACCCGGGATTGTCTTTGGCCTCGTCACGGTCATCACCGTCTACGTACATTAGGCATACAATAGGCCCCCACGCCGCGCGGGGGCCTTTACCATAGTTAACCGCGCATTTAATCGTTGGCGGCTAGCCACTGATCCAGAACATCAATAAATTCATCGTGCTGGTCTAGCAATGCGAGGTGGCGGCTGTTCGCAAACAGGTGCCACTTAGCGCCAGGAATGTGATCGTACACCGACTTGGCAATGAGCGGTGTGCACAAATCGTCGGTCCCGTTAGTCACCAGCACGGGTACGTGGATTTTGTGCAGCTCGTCCGTAACTTCAAAGTCGCTGATGGTGCCGTTCTCGGTGAACTCGTTCGGCCCCTCAGCAATGCGGCTCGCGCGTTGCCCGTTGGTGGGACGGCGTAATGGTTCCGGAGAGTTCTCGTCGGGATCATCCCAGCAGTACCGCTCCATGTAACGGTCGTTGGCGGCCAAATACTTCGGGCCAGTGAAGTCGCCGGTACGCTCGGCTTCAGCAATCGCCTCGCGGTCTTCGTAGCTCAAGTACGAAATCAGCCGGTGTTGCTCCTGCGTCCACAGCTTGATGGACGCAGGCGAGCCATCAATCATGACGCTCTTAATACCCTGGGGGGCAAAGCTGGTTAGGTAGTACATTTCGAGCATCCCGCCCCATGACTGCCCCAACATGTGCACCTCGTCTAGGTGCAGGTACTCACGCAACGCGATGAGTTCGGCCGCCCACGTTTCTTTGACGTACACCGATTCATCCTCCGGTAGCGAGGACTTACCACAATTAGCTGGCGGCCAGTCTCAGCATAGTCGTCCATTAGCTCAAAGTAATTATGGGATAAACTCAGGCCGCCGTGAATCAGTAACAACGGAGCTTTGTCCGGGTTGGGCTCCCCCACGATGCGGTAATACGTCTGGTAACTGCGAAACAGCATGTATCCTTCTTCAATACGCATATGTAGTGCCTGTCCTTCGTCAATATTTGTCCTTAAAGGCGATTGTACTGCTAGCAAGGCATCAGCTCAGCACAAAGGTGACGCTGCTGTACGCGCGGCTTATAATAACGATTGTCATCAATTAAAAATAAACACTTGCGAGGTATTTAAGTTTGAAAAATACTAGAGATAGAGATACCTAACCATAGGCGCACTCAAATAAG
>NZ_AZEU01000043.1 GCF_001435035.1 Lacticaseibacillus manihotivorans DSM 13343 = JCM 12514 | reverse complement strand
TTTATTTTGTCTGAGTGCTAACGATAGTGGCTAACTTGATTGTAAAACGCGGGGTTTTATTTTATCGCTGGTAGCGCCGGGCTTTTTCTGGTATTAATGAGCTTAGCGGATCCTTATTGGGTGTGGCTGTTTACCCATGCGGTGATTCAAGGTGTCAACTTGATCGCCGGCGATATTCTGGGATGGGTGCAGATCACCATCCGCACTGGGATGGTGTACATCAACAATCCCACCAACGTCGTGCAAATGAGTATCGACTTTGAATGCTCTGGGATCATTGAATCCATGGCGTTGATCGCGTTGATCAGCTTTTTCCCAACGTATGCGCGCAAAGAAAAAGTGTTTTACGGCGTATTTGGCATGGTGTATATCTACTTGGCTAACGTGATCCGCTTGTTAACAGTGATCGCCATCGTCCATTTTGGTGGCAGGAGTACTTATTACATCGCTCATGCCATTATCGGGCGGTTAGTGTTTTATGTGCTGGTGATCGCGCTGTATTATAACGTGTTCACGTATTCGCAATTAGCGCGCGGCATTTATCGCGGGCTTGAACAGCGTTTAGAAAAAAAGGAGTCGTAATTGTTTGAATATTGGCTGAACTTAACCATTTTTCAAATGGGTTTTTGGATCACTTGGACCTTGATCCCAATCGTGGTGGAAATTATTCCAGCGATTTGGTCGACGATCCAACTCTTGTGGCAACACGCCCATGCCCCACGTTTAATTTCCCCGGCGAAATGGCCGATGGTGTCGATCATTGTGCCAGTGTATAACTCAGAAGACACCTTGTTTGCTTGTATCGCCAGTCTTGAACAGCAGACTTACCCAAAAGATTCGATGCAGATCATTTTGGCTAACAACCACAGTACCGATGATTCATTCGGGGCCTTTGCCCAAGCGCAAAACACCTTTCCGGATTTGATCTTGCGTTATGTCAATACCGACAAAGGCAAAGCGTCAGCATTGAATACGGCAATTTATGAAAGTATCGGGACTTATGTGATCAACATCGATTCTGACGGGACTTTGGCGCCTGATGCAGTGCATAACATGATCTTGCGCTTTGAAAATGATGCCAGCGTGGCGGCGATGACCGGGGCGATCCTCCCGCGCAAAGACCTAGTCGTCGGCATCAAATCGCGGTGGCATCGCCTGATCGCCAAAAACGAATACTACGAATATGCCCAAGCTTTCTTATCTGGGCGGACGATCGAATCTAACAAAGATCAACTGTTTACGATGTCAGGGGCGTTCTCTGCATTTCGGCGTGAAGTGTTGATGGAAACTTATTTGTACAACACCGATACCATTGGCGAAGATACCGATATGACGTTTCAGATCCGTACGCGACTTGGCAAGAAAGTCGTGATTTGTGCGGATGCGATTTTTTACATCGAACCGATCGCCGGCCTGGGTGAGTTGTACATCCAACGCCAACGCTGGCAGCGTGGGGAATTAGAAGTCGCGCAGCATTATATGAAAATGACCGCTGGCTTGAATCTGATTTTGAAGAATTTCTTAGTGCGGCGGATGATCATCGATCACACCTTTTTGTTTCCGCGGTTGATTTGGACCATTGCCAGCATTGTGTTGGTGAAGTTCGGCTATCCGCTGGGTGTGATGTTGTTGAGCTACTTTGCGATTTATCTGTTGTATGTGTTCGTGTCTTGGATCAATTTCTTATCGGTCCGGGTGATCTTGGCGCCACATCCCAAAGAAGTGCAGTTTTATACGCATTTGTGGTGGGTAGCGTTCACCTTGCCGGCATACAATTTGATCTGCAGCGTCATCCGCTTGATCGGCGTGATCAATGGCATGACCACCAAAGCCAGCTGGCAATTGCGGCGCTTTGATGAAGAAACCAGCGCCGTCAAGCAAGTGTTGAAACAAGATGTCAAAGCCTTGCGCGAGAAAAAAGAGGAACATCATGAGTAAAGTCTATTCATACAAATTAAAATCTTATCTCAACGCCTCCCATGCGGTGCGCTGGAAAGGTGGTACTGGGCAAGTCCATAACCACACTTGGGAAATTGTTTGTGAACTGCACACCATTCAGGATATGGTGGCGTTTGATCGCTTGGAGCAAGCCTTGCATGGCGTGTTGGACAATTTATCTGGCAAGTTTTTAAATGATTTACCAGAATTTGAAACCGTCAATCCCTCCGTCGAAAATGTCGCCAGTTACTTATTTGACCAAATCGATACGGTATTGCGTGCAGAAGGGGCAAGGCTAGTCCGCATTGAAGTCTCTGATTCACCGACGCGCGCTTATTGTATCGATATTCGCGACACCCCATTACCGGATTAAGGAGTAGCTGTGCGTAAACTGTTTAATTTCAGCAATCATGTGATCAATGGGATCTGGGCGGCGCTGTTTGGGCTGACGCTGTATTGTGCATGGACGCTCAGTAATCTAACTATTGGTGATAATTGGAAATATGGGCAAAGCACCACGATGATTTCAACGGGCTTTGTGATTGCCGTGGTGGTTTTGGCGATTTCACTATGGGCGTTTGAGCCATTTGCTCAGTTGATGAGAAAGATTTTTGTCACTAATCAATTGCGGACTGCAAGCATTTTGTTCGGATTGGTTGTCTTCGGTCAAATCATCTTCATTGCCTTTATTCATCCAGTTTCCGGTTTTGATGCTGGTATGCTTCATTATGCAGCGGTTAGCGCTAAACACACCAAAGAAGTTGGCGTGACTGCGTACTATAGTTTAAATCAAAATAACTTACCGATTACGTTGGTGATGCATTGGATGACAGAAGTCTCTGGATTGACATCATGGGAGTTCTTTGACTATGTAACGTTGGTTTTTGTTGACATCTCTGCATTACTTAATTTTGCAACGGCATACTTGTTACGTAAGCCAGCCCTCGGTTCAGCCATATATATCCATGCAGCGTGGTTAGCAGTCTTTCCTTCAATTATTATGCCGTATACGGATTGCTGGGTATTGCCATTGGTATCTTTGCTATTGTTGGGATATGCAGGACTGGAAAAGTCGCAGTCAATGGCTGTTAAGTCCTTGATATATTTAGGTCTGGGTATCGATACGTTGATTATTTATTTTACCAAGCCTAGTGCATTCATACCCTTGATTGCAATGATCATTGTTGCTAGTTTATGCTGGTTAGTTGCCTCCAAACATTTCACCAAGCAGGGTATTATCACGGTCGTAACAGCTTGCGTTTTTTTTGTCGGAGGTGCCGGCCTGACATACGTTGGAATTACTAACGTTGTCAAGCATCAGACATGGATTCAAGTGGATGATTCTCGAAATATTCCAGCGATTCATTTTGCTGCGATGGGCGTATATGGCGAAGGGGGATATAGTGAGAAGCAAGCCATTATGATGGCTGTACTGCCGACTAAACAGCAGAAAACTGATTACTCGATTAAGATGCTTAAGAAACGTTTGAAGCAGCTTGGACCAACTGGTTATATACGTTTTTTGATGTATAAACAAGGAAATAATTCTCGGATGGAACTTTTGGTTGGCTAAAAGAAGGTAATTTCTTTAGAGCGAATCAAAAACCTAAAGAGCGAAATTTCACTGAACTCCTTGAAAATTTCATATTTTTGTATGGTCGAAATGTTGAGGACTTCAGATTTCTTGCTCAAGTTTGGTGGGTTTCGGTACTATCAATCATTGCGATAGCAGCAATCGGTTATTGTTCCAAGACGCAAATGATGTTGAGGCTTTCAATGGTCGGTGGATTTATGTTTTTACTGCTGTTTGAAGGGGGCCGGTCGCGCTACTTAATTCAGTATTTGCCGGTATTGCTGATCCAAGCCAGTTTAAGTCTCAAGCCTGCAATTTTTCGAATTCGCAGATTATTCACCTGGGGCAGTGATAAAATTCTCGATCACCCCGATGCCCAGTCAGAGGTTTAATTTTCTTCAGCATTTTCGCCAACAGCCGCGCAAAGTCGCGGCTGTTTTGCTATACTAGTTTCAGAAAATGGAGGGCGATCATGTATCAATCAATGGGATTATCCGGATTTTTAACCATCGTGTCACATGTGTTGTTCATCGCCATCAGCTTCCGCTTATTGTCGGCGTTGCGATTTGACAAGTTTTTGCGGCCAAACCACGTCGGAGCGAGTCGCTTATTATTGTTGTTTATCGCCATCGCCATCGGTTATAACGTGTCACAATTTTTCTTGTCAGTCTTGTCGGCGTCGGCCAACTTGCCTTACTTGTTGAAGTAGTCAGTGGTATGGCACGCTCACGGTTAAGGAAATCTTAGTTGAGGCAAGGCTTGTGCTATGGTAAAATTGATAAGTTGAAGATAATGGCCTGCGTGGGCTTAAAAGTGGATCAAGGAGAGAAATAATGGCAAAAGACATCGGCATCGATTTGGGGACCGCGAACGTCCTCATCAATGTAAAAGGCAAAGGGATCGTGTTGAACGAACCATCTGTCGTGGCAATCGACACCAAATCAGGCAAGGTTTTAGCAGTTGGGACCGAAGCTTATAAAATGGTGGGCCGTACCCCTGGTAACATCAAATCGATTCGCCCGTTAAAAGACGGCGTGATCGCAGACTTTGATATTACTGAAGCGATGTTGGAATATTTCATCAACAAGCTGAATGTCAAAGGCTTCATGTCTAAGCCAAACATCTTGATCTGCGCCCCAACCAATGTCACTTCCATCGAACAAAAGGCGATCATTCAAGCCGCTGAGAAATCCGGTGGCCATCGCGTCTATTTGGAATTCGAACCAAAAGTGGCCGCTGTTGGTGCAGGACTCGACATTTTCCAACCCCAAGGCAACATGGTTATCGACATGGGCGGTGGCACTTCTGATGTCGCGGTGTTATCCATGGGCGAAATCGTCACCAGTCGTTCTCTGCGCTTAGCCGGGGACAAAATGGATGCCGCCATCGCCGCTTATGTCAAAAACAAGCACAAGCTGTTGATCGGTGAACACACTGCCGAACAAATCAAGATTCAAATCGGCGCGGTTTACGAAGCTGATCCTGAAGAAACCATCGAAGTCCGCGGCCGCGACATTGCGACTGGCTTGCCACGCGAAGTCATCGTCACCAGCGCTGAAGTCTCTGAAGCCTTGCATGACACGATGATGCAAATCGTCGCTGCGGCTAAAGACGTCTTGGAACAAACCCCACCAGAACTTTCTGCCGATATCATCGATCGCGGCGTGATGTTAACTGGTGGTGGTGCCTTGCTGAAAGGCATTTCCAAGTTGTTTGCCCAAGAACTCAAAGTGCCAGTGTTGTTAGCCGATGATCCATTGGACGCCGTGGCCTTAGGGACTGGCGTGTTGCTCGACAACATTGCGCATCATAAACAATATTAAACCAGAGCGTTTTGAACCGCACTTAAGGCTGTGGCTAGCGTAGGGCGAGTGCAGGGCCGCAAAGCGGTCCAAGTGAGTCCTAGCTAGACATCAGCCTGTTGGTTCAAAAAAGCTCGACGAAAACCAGTTGATGATTTAAGGAGGACCGCCAATGAGTACCAGTTATGCGAATCGCATTTTGAAAAAAATTGCTTGGGGCGTTTTATTTGCCATTATCGCCTTGATCATTGGTGCTATGGTGGGCTTTGCCATCGGTGGCGGCAATCCTTGGGCAGTGTTTTTACCAAGCACTTGGCTGCACATCACTGATTTCTTGAAATAATGAAATACCTTTTAATGGCGCTGGTGAGCTTTTACAAAGCGGCAATTTCACCACTTTTGCCGCCAAGCTGCCGCTATTATCCGACTTGTTCGACTTACACCTATCAGGCGTTGGTCAAACATGGCGCGCTCAAAGGCAGCTTGATGGGGATCGCGCGGATTCTGCGGTGCAATCCTTTTGCCAAAGGTGGCGTCGATCCGGTGCCGGATTACTTCACCTTGCGCCGCAACCCTGACCCAGATAAAAATATTGATGAAACCATGAATTGGGAACATTACCACGGAGGCAATAATGGCTAAGGAACAAAAGATTCAAGTCGTTCAAGAAGATGTGACCCGTAACGGGCATACCGTATCCGTCTTGACCGTCAACAAAAACGAAATCGGCTATGTCGAAACTGTCGAAGGACGTTTCAACGCATATTTAGCCGGTGAAAGTCGGGCGAACCACTTCAAGTCGATGGACGACGCGGTCAACTTCTTGATCAGCGAATTTCACCTCCACCACAGTTAAGACAAGCTTACGATTGCCACGCCAGGATAGCTTTTTGGCGTGGTTTTTGTTGTAATAGGGGTGGCACGAAAATCTGGTGGCTCTTGTCAGCTAGCGTCACTGCGGTGAGCGAGACCAGTTGCCGGTGCGGCCGGCTACAGAAATCGGCCTAAACCGCCGATGTTCTTACGCCTAGATTTTGAACCAAAGAAAATCACTTTGTTTCAAAATCTGCCGGTGAAATCAAGTTAGCCACCAAAAAGCGGTGTCTACCTTGATTTCACTGCCACGGGCAATGGTCTCGCTCACCTCCGTTTTGCCAGCTGATTTCTGCCAACCGATTTTCTGGGCTAGTCATTCAACTCTCGGATCATCAACTTATCGATGACGATGCTAAAACGGTTGAACGATTCAATTGTATAGTTAGAGTTGTAATCAACTAGACAATCAGGTGGGTATGAAATTTTGACTTTCGATCAGAAACTGACGAGCTAGCTGAAGGGCGAAAGTCAACATGCCACCCTAGTACAAGAAACATGATTAAGGAGTTGAACTCTTGGCACAAGAAGTGACTGAAAATAGAAACGAAAACCGCATCGATTACGGGATCATTTTATCGGTGATGCTGTTGGCCTTGATCGGGATGGCGGCGATTTATATGGCCGTTGTTCATGATTCGTCTGCTAGTTCGTCGCCGACCCGCGCGATGATCATGCAAGCAGTGTGGTATGTGATCGGTGGCATCGGGATCTTTTTCGTGATGCAATTTGATGCGGAACAACTTTGGCGGGTCGCCCCGATTTTGTATGGCTTGGGGATCTTCTTACTGATTGCCGTGTTGTTCTTGTATTCGCGCTCTGTCGCCGCGTCGACTGGGGCCAAAAGTTGGTTCAGCTTAGGGCCGATCACCTTCCAGCCTTCAGAAGTGATGAAGCCGGCGTATATTTTAATGTTGGGCCGAGTCGTCACACAACACAACACGCAGTACTCACATTCAACCGCTAATGACTGGCGCTTGATCGGCACCATGTTCTTGTGGACGTTGCCGGTTTTGATCTTAATGTTATTGCAACATGACTTTGGGACCATGCTGGTGTTCTTGGCCATTTTTGCTGGGGTGGTGTTGGTTTCTGGCACGACTTGGAAAATCATCGGCCCAATTGCTGGTGGTGCAGTTGTCATTGGCGGCGGGGCCATTGTGATGGTCACCCAAACTTGGGGCCGGCACATTTTGGAAAAAGTCGGCTTTCAAGCTTACCAGTTCTCTCGCATCGATTCCTGGATGAATCCAAGCGGAGCGACCTCAGGCGATTCTTATCAGTTGTGGCAATCGATGAAAGCCATCGGGTCTGGCCAATTAACGGGTAAAGGTTTCAACAACTTGAAAGTGACCGTGCCTGTGCGCGAATCTGATATGATTTTCTCCACGATTGGTGAAGCATTTGGCTTTATCGGCTGTGCGGTGGTGATTTTGCTGTACATGTTGTTGATCTATCAAATGATCCGCGTGACCTTTGATACTAAAAACGAATTCTATGCGTATATCTGCACCGGTGTCATCATGATGATCTTATTCCACGTGTTTGAAAATATCGGCATGAACATCGGGTTACTGCCTTTGACTGGGATCCCGTTACCCTTTATCTCACAAGGGGGCTCGTTCTTGCTGGCGGATATGTTATGTGTGGGGATGGTGCTGTCGATGCGGTTCCATCACCAAAGCTACATGTTCTCTGGCGATAGCGAAGGTTTTGAATAAAAAGTTTTGGACGTCTGGCTACGGCTGGGCGTTTTTTAATCTACTGAGCTAAAAGTAGCCAAACCGGGTCAAATCATTTACAATGGCTTAAACGATGTCTTTGCCACTTTGGAGGGTGAAACATGGATGATGAATCTGTGCAATATGCAAAAGCGCACCGGAAAGAGTTCCTTAATCGAGTCATTGATTCAATTGAACCGAACCAAGAACCAAAATCAGCTATTTTCATGGCTGGGATTCCCGGAGCTGGGAAAAGTGAAGTCGCGCGAGGCTTTCAAACTATGATAACGAATGTTGCCAGAGTCGATGCCGATCAGTTTCGTGAGTATTTCCCGGGATATCATGGTGATAACGCAAAAGATTTTCAACGAGGATCATCGTTGCTGGTTGATTTTGTGTACAACAAACTCATCGACCGTAAGTATTCTGTCATTCTGGATGCGACATTCGGGTTCAATAAAGCACTAGACAACGTCGAGCGTGCAGTAAGACATGGCTATGTCGTTACAATTTGTTATGTCTGTCAGGATCCTGTTGTAGCTTGGCATTTTATTCAAGGTCGAGCGCGTGCAGAAGGTAGAGTAGTTCCGGCAGAGGCGTTCATCAACACTTATTACCAATCGCGTCAAAACTTTTTGGCGGCTGTGGCTAAGTATGGTGAACAAATTGACGCAATGATTGTATATAAAACGTTTGATAATAATATTGCAGATTTTAGTGATAGTGTTCAAAATCCTGAATTGGTATTGCCGCCACTTTACAGTTTGGAAGAGTTGAAAGGAGCCATATTATGACCAGAGAAGAATTAGCTCGTCAAAAAGGTTTAGCTGCAGAAATTATCGCCAAATATCATGGAAATTTTGCTGAGTTGCAAACACAAGGTACCAGTCGAGAACTCAAAACTTTCATGATGTATATCGCGAATAACGCCAACCATCTCCAGCGGGTGACGATGGGTTTAGACGACCCAGATTGAGGAAAACTCATTTTTTTCTCATTAAGTGTTGACATTTACTCATTTACTGTGTAACATCATAGACAATTCAAAGCAACAAACGAACGATGTGAGAGAGATAGTGCGTGAGGCTGTACAGAAAACCCGGATTGCTGAGAGCGGGGTAGCGAGCACACTTGAGAATGGCTCACGGATCGGTGCACCGAGGGACTTCCTAAGGCTGCAATGGGTGGCGACCATTATCTCGCACGCGCGTTGTTTGACGCGTTAGTGAGGACAGCATGGCTGTCGAATTAGAATGGTACCGCGGGATCAACCGCTTCTAACTTTTGTTAGGAGCGGTTTTTTGTTTGTTGCAAAAAATACTTAGGCATTTATTTTATAGGGGGATTTACGAAATGAAATTGTGGAAGAAAATTGTTGCCAGTGTGGCAATCGCATTACCAGTGTTCGCTTTAGCCGCTTGTGGCAACTCCAGTAGCTCAAGTTCAGCCAACAAAACGGTTAAAGTTGGGATCATGACCAACGATAAAGAAATTTGGCAAGATATCCAAAAGCGCCTCAAGAAACAAGACGTCAACATCAAGTTAGTTGAATTCACTGATTACAACACACCAAACAAAGCGTTGGATGATGGCGATATCCAACTCAACTCCTTCCAAACCATTCAATTCATGGACGCTTGGAACAAAAAGCATAAAGACACGATCACCTCTGTTGGGAACACTTACCTCGGCCCAATGCGCGCTTACTCCAACAAGATCAAATCCTTGTCCGCTTTGAAGAAAGGCGACACGGTTTCGGTTCCTAACGATGCTGCCAACGAAGGCCGTGCTTTACAACTGCTCGAACAAAAAGGTTTGATCAAGCTCAAGTCTGGTGTGACCAACCCAACTACTCGTGACATCACCGAAAACAAGTTGAACTTAAAGATCACTGAACTCGACGCTGCCCAAACTGCTCGCTCCATGAACGATGTGGATGCTGCCATCGTTAACAACGATATCGCCGCTGCCGCAAAGCTCACCCCAAGCAAAGCCATCTCCGTTGAAAAGATCGGCAAGAACTCCGCACCATTTATCAACATCATTGCTGCGGCTTCTAAGAAAGACAAGAAGAACGCCACTTACAAGAAAATCGTCAAGGCTTACCAAACTAAGCAAACTGAAAAGTTAATGAAGAAGTACTACAAAGGCTCCACAGTTCCAGCCTGGAAGTAACCAGAACAGAACCAAGCGGGTTTAGGCGAGTGGGTAGCCTAGCTTCAGTAGTTGGGCCGGTTTTTGGCCCGAGTGCTGAAGCGTAGCTAGACGTCTCGCCGTTGCTTGGTGGCGTTCGACGAAACAAAGTCCAATTAAAAAAGAAGGTTATTGCTTATGAAGTTATGGAAGAAAATTATTGCCACCGTTGCTGTGGCCTTACCAGTTTTAGCCCTTGCCGCTTGCGGAAATTCCAGTAGTTCAAATTCTGCTGACAAAACCGTCAAAGTGGGCATCATGAGCAATGACGTGGAGATCTGGACCAACATTCAAAAACGGTTAAAGAAACAAGGCGTTAACATCAAGTTGGTGCAATTCACCGATTACAACACGCCAAACAAAGCGCTGCAAGATGGCGACGTTGACTTGAATGCGTTCCAAAACTACACTTTCTTGGATGATTGGAACAAAAAACATGGCACCAAGATCGTCTCCATCGGCGACACTTACCTCGGCCCGATCCGCGCATACTCCACTAAGATCAAATCGCTCAATGATTTGAAAAAAGGTGACACGGTATCCGTACCAAACGATGCGTCTAACGAAGGCCGGGCATTGAACCTTTTGGCCCAAGAAAAAGTCATCAAGCTCAAAGCTGGGGTCAAGAGCCCATCAACGGCTGACATCACGGAAAACAAGTTGAACTTGCAGATCAAGCCACTGGATTCCGCTCAAACTGCGCGTTCGATGAATGATGTCGCTGCCGCTGTCGTCAACAACGATATCGCTGCTGCAGCCAAGCTGAAGATCAAAGATTCCATCGCGGTAGAAAAAATCACCGACAAGTCCAGCCCTTACATCAACTTCATTTCCGCAAAGTCGGCGAAGGATAAGAAGAACAAGACGTATCAAAAAATCGTCAAGGCTTATCAAACCAAAGAAACCGCGAAGTTGATGAAGAAGGTTTATAAAGGGACCACGGTGCCAGCTTGGAAGTAGTCTCCAGAGTGGCCGCGACGATCACAAATTTTTGCACCTGTCGCAGCAGCTTGCGATTGTGGTAAACTAGATAACGCTGAGCGGCACGCAATGTTGTGCCGCTTTCGTTTGTAAAATGCGACGAGAAGAAACGAGGAAGAATGCATGGCAAAAGAAGCAGTCATCACGTTAAGCGACGTGGATGTACAATTTCGTGAAAAAAACCGTAGTGTCCACGCGGTCGATCACGTGGATCTCACCGTTGAACGCGGGGATATTTATGGGGTGGTTGGCTACTCTGGCGCCGGCAAATCAACGTTGGTGCGCACCATCAACTTACTGCAACGCCCCACTAGCGGCGCGGTGAATGTGTTAGGCGAAGACATGTTGGCACTAAGCCCCAAGCAATTACGCGGGGAACGCAAGCGCATCGGCATGATCTTCCAGCACTTCAACTTGATGAACTCGTTGACCATCGCGGATAATGTCGCTTTCCCATTAAAAGGCATCAAACCCAAAGCGGAAATCGACCAAAAAGTGCAAGAAATGTTGAAGCTAGTCGGCTTGGAAGACCGGGCGACCGCTTTTCCAACGGAATTATCTGGTGGGCAAAAGCAGCGTGTCGGCATTGCCCGGGCGTTAGCATCAGATCCTGAAATTCTGATTTCTGATGAAGCCACTTCGGCACTTGATCCCAAAACCACCAGCTCCATTTTGGAATTATTGAAAGAACTCAATGAGACCTTGGGTTTGACCATTGTGTTGATCACCCATGAAATGGAAGCTGTCAAACAGATCTGCAATAAAGTGGCAGTGATGGATGCCGGTCGGATCATTGAACGTGGGAGCTTGTTGGACATTTTTGCCAAGCCGCAAGAACAATTGACCAAAGACTTCATCGATACGACCTTGCAATTGGATGCAGCCATCGAATCCGTCCGCAAACAACCAGCTGTGGCGCACTTACAAGGTGCGGATCAATTGGTGCGCTTGACTTATCTTGGCGCGTCCACTGATCAGCCATTAGTTGCTACGCTGTACAAAGATTTCAACGTCACCGCCAATATTTTGTTCGGGGACATTCAAATCTTGCAAGGCACGCCATTTGGAAACTTGATCGTTGTATTGTCTGGTACGCAAGCCGATATCGATCGCACCTTCAAGTACTTGGCTGACAACGATGTGCAAGTGCAACACATTACCACGGAGGCAGAATAATGAGCTTTTTTGAACACTATTTACCAAACGTTGTGCCGATTTGGAATGGCGATGGCGGCTTTGTGCAAGCCATTTGGCAAACCTTGTACATGACCATTGTGACCATGATCGTATCCGCTATTCTCGGCTTGATCTTAGGGGTTTTGTTGGTGTTGTGGGATGATCACGGCTTGTTGCAAAACCGCGTGGCGTATTTCATTTTGGATAAAATCGTCAACATTTTCCGGGCAATCCCATTTATCATTTTGCTGGCGGTGATGTATCCGGTGACCCATGCCATTGTCGGCACTGGGATCGGCGCGACTGCGGCCTTAGTCCCATTGATTGCAGGGACTGCCCCATTCTTCGCGCGCCAAGTGCAAAACGCCTTGGTCACGGTTGACCCTGGTGTGATCGAAGCCGCTGAAGCCATGGGTATCAGTCCTATGGGCATCGTCTTTCGCGTGTACTTGCGAGAAGGCTTAGGCGAATTAGTCCGCGTCACTGTGCTGACGGTGATTTCTGTCGTCGGCTTAACCGCCATGGCTGGTGCCGTTGGTGGTGGTGGTTTAGGGAACATGGCCATTGCAATGGGTTACCAACGCTTCCAAAACGATGTCGTTTGGGTCGCAACGATCCTCATTTTGGTCATGGTTTTCATCTTCCAATTTGTTGGGGATATCATTACCAGAAAATTACAGCATTAACAACCAAAGCAAATCAAAAGGCCGTCGAAATTTTTCGACGGCCTTTTGTGTACGATTAGAAACGGTCATTCACGAGTCCTGCCGCTTGCAAGAAGCTGTAAGTGATCACAGGCCCCACAAATTTGAAGCCGCGTTTTTTTAAGGCTTTGGCGACAGTTTGTGAAAGCTCAGTTTGAGCGGGGATGTCGGCGTTTGATTTTGGATGATTGATAATCGGCGTATGATCGACGAACTGCCAGAGAAAGGCATCAAAGCTGCCGAATTCTGCTTGGACTTTTTGAATCGCTCGGGCGTTGGTGATCACACTGTTCAGTTTATTGCGACTGCGGATCAAGCCTGGATTTTCCATCAAGGCATCGACATCTGTTGAGGTCATCTTGGCAACCGGCTCGATCTTGAATTGATGAAAGGCGTCAACAAAGGCTTCACGCTTTCGCAAGACAGTCAGCCATGATAAGCCTGCTTGCATGCCTTCAAGCGTCAACAACTCAAATAGTTTTTGATCATCGTGCTCGGGGAATCCCCATTCGTCATCATAATATTTGCGCAGCAGTGGATCTGAATCTGGCCAAAACTGGTTATCTGCCATGTGATCCTCCTAAGCACTGAATGCTTTCAACAAGGTTTCAACGATTTCATCCGTCGACTTTTCAAAATCAAAAGTGGCGGCACCGGCCGGCATCATCACGACTGGTAGCGCGTAACCTAAGACGGTGCTACCGATCAATCGAAAAATGCGCGTATCTTCCCAATTCACCATTTCCCCACGCGCTTGAAATTGGTGCAATGCTGGCAAAAAGCCGTGGCTAAATTGGCTATGAAGCGTGGTGAGTACATTTTGCAACAAGTCTTGGCGGACGAATGCTTGTTGGGCAAAGACGCGGATGATCGCGCGATTGTCTAAAGCAAACTGTAAGCGGTCAGCCACGACAAAGCGCAATAACGCCTCTAAGTGGTCGAATTGGTCCGGCTTGATTTGATCGACGAACTCTGCGGCGACTTCTGGCACCACCGTATCGGTCATCGGCTTTAAAATCGCAGTTAAGATCTCTTCTTTGGTTCGAAAGTGTTTGTATACCGTGCCTTCAGCCACACGCGCCCGCTTGGCAATATCGGCAGTTGAGGTATTTTCAAACCCTTTTTCGGAAAATAATTCCAAACAGGCGGTGAGCACGGCTTGTTGTTTTTCCGAAAGTTCTGAATTTTGCAGGGTAGCAGTAAATAGGGTGGAAATTGTATTCACAGACATGGCGGCTCCTTGTGGTTTCAATTGCTTTCAGCATACCACAGGCAGGTGCGCTTACGCTAAATTCAACGCATAAAAGCGGCTGTGCCGGTCAGGAAAAGCGTACGCCACTCCGAGTTGATCAAACGAAATTTGTTTGAAGCCTTGTCGTTCATAAAATTGATGCGAGCGGTGCTCAGCTTCTGGCGTGTCTAATACCAGCCGTTTGAACTGGTGCGCTTGCGTATAAGTGAGTAAGGTTTGATACAACTGCCAACCTAAATGCACCGCCCCGCCGCGAAATTGGGGATAAGTGAAGAACTTTTTCAAAACGGCGGTGTGGTTATTCACAGGTAACAGTGCAATACAGCCGGCCACATGGCCGTCTTGTGTGGCGACCCAAAATTGGCCACCGCGCGCTTGATAGTAATCGGAAATCATCAAAACATCTGGTTGTTCAGCCATGGTGATGCCCAGATGTGCTTCTGTGTTTTGACAATAAAGGATCAAGTCGATCAATTCGGCAGTCGTGTGTGGATCAAGTGTAAACGGTAAAATTTGCATAGTCGTCTCCCATTTCAATTCAATATCTGTTAGTCTAATGGTGGCGGATGCTTCAGTCCAGTCGAAACATTTGCACTAACACTTCAAAAAGGTTGAACGAACGATGGACCTGAAATATTTAAAAACCGTGCAAACCATTCAAGCTGCCGGTTCTTTTCAAAAAGCGGCAGCCTTATTAAACTACGCACCATCGACTGTGACTTTCCAAGTGCAACAAGTGGAAGCCCAACTCGGCGTGCGCTTATTCACCAAAGTTGGGCGCCAAATGGTGTTGACGGCACAAGGGACGGCGGCGATGCCATTGATTGACCAACTCTTAGCCGATGAAGCGGCATTAGAACGTTTTGCTCAAAATGCGGACGGGCCAGTGGGACGCTTGGTCGTTGCAGTGCCAGAAACCTTGTTGACGTATCAGCTGCAAGGCGTTTTACATGATTTCAAAGTGCAAGCTCCAGGCGTCGAGCTCGTGATCCGAGTGCTGAACTGCTACGACATTTATGCCCAGATGGCAGATGGCCAAGTGGACTTAGCGGTGCATTATGATGTGCGCGATTATCCCGCTAGCATTCACACTGAAGTTTATGGCGAATATGAACTGGCGTTGGTAGGCAGCCCCACGTTGACTGCACAACAACAAGATTTCATCACGCCAGGCCAAGCCAAGACGGTGTGCGGCCTAATGAATGATCCGCATGCGCGGTATTTAGAATTGTTCAACGCTTATTTAGCCGCCAGGCGCATCCGCTTGCAACCGAATATGGAATTGTGGAGTATCGAAGCGATTCGCAACTCGGCGATTTCGGGTTTAGGGGTCGCGTTTTTGCCGAAGTTTTGTGTGCAAGCGCAGCTGGATGCCGGCGAATTGATCGAAATCCCCACGGCAATCGCAACCAACACCTTGACAGCAGTGTATGCATATCGGCAATTAAGTGTGGCTGGCGCATTATTTACGCAGTTATTGCGGGAATCAGCTCAAAAATAAATTGGCATTATCTGTGTAAAAGTTGTGCGAATCCGTGTAAAAACTTGTGGTTTGTCACATCTCACATTATTTTCAAATTTTTTAGCCATCTAAGAAAGCGCTACGAATGGCTTTCCGGTGCTTTTTGACACAAGAATTATGACAATTTTTTAAAATTCACGATTTGCCGCGCGCAATCGATTATCTTACAATAAACAATACGAACCATAATACATAGGAGGCGACGGTTGTGACCACATTAAAGATCACGGATCTACACGTCAAAGTTAAAGAAGAACCAGAACATCCAGAAATTCTCAAAGGGGTCAACTTAACCGTATCCACCGGTGAGATCCACGCCTTGATGGGCCCAAACGGTAACGGGAAATCAACGTTAGCCGAAACCATCATGGGCAATCCCAAGTACTTGGTGACCCAAGGCGACATCACCATTGACGGCGAATCCATCAAGGATTTAGGCGTCGATGAACGCGCCCGCGCTGGCTTGTTCTTAGGCATGCAGTATCCGGCAGAAATCGCTGGGGTCACCAACGCCGAATTCATTCGCGCCGCGATCAATGCCCGCCGGCCGGAAGATGACCAGATCTCGATCATGAAGTTCCTCAAAGAACTCGATGCCGCCATGGACTTTTTGAAAATGCCTGAAGACATGGCCGATCGCTATTTGAACCAAGGCTTCTCTGGTGGTGAAAAAAAGCGCAACGAGATCTTGCAAATGATGATGATCAAGCCGAAATTCGGGTTGTTGGATGAAATCGACTCAGGTTTGGATATCGATGCCTTACGCATTGTGGCCAATGGCGTCAACAAAATGCGCTCCCCAGAATTTGGGACCTTGATGATCACCCACTACCAACGCTTACTCGATTACATTGTGCCTGATTTCGTTCACGTCATGAAAGACGGCGAAATTATTGAAACTGGTGGCGCCGAACTCGCAAAAGAATTGGAGAAAACCGGCTACGAACACCTCAAAGCAGGTGACGCCAATGCCTGACTTGCACTTACCAGACACGCCAAAGATCCCCTTGGCGCGCTATTTAAAACAAGCCAAAGATGACACGAAAGCCCAAGCCTCAGTGGTTGCACCGGATAGCGTAAAAGTGTCGACTGATTCGACGATGGCCATGACCGAAGCCTCCAGTTTGGACACCTGGCTGCAAACGGCACCGCAATCCCAAACCGAAATCACGATCCCAGAAAACTACAATGATTCAACGCCGATCAAAATCGTTGGTCCAAAAACCACTGGCGGCAACGTGTTGATCCATGTCGGCGCCAATGCCCATGTGGCTTTGCAAGAACGCTGGGCGTCAAGTGGTGACATGTTAGGCGTTTCCGTTGAACTTGATGCGGATGAAGGTGCGCAAATTGATTGGTTGAGCTATGACGCTTTTGATGCGGACATGGTGATTTTGCAACGCTACGCCCGCCTAGGCAAAGATGTGCATTTGAACTGGACGGTAGCCGGCTTCTCCCATAACTCAGGGGCAAGCTTGTTGACCACTGATCTCAATGGTTCCGGCGCTGAAGCGACTGTGAACGTTGGGGTGTTAGCTTCAGCCAAACAACACATCGGCTATGTCACTGGCATCACCAACTATGGTGAAAAAACCGTTGGCCACATCAACCAACGCGGTGTTTTGGTGGATAAAGCCCACTTGGCATTCAATGGCGTCGGCCATATCGTTCAAGGCGCACGTGGTTCTGATTCCCAACAAGAAAATCGCGTGTTGATGTTATCCGAAGCCGCTCGCGGGGATGCCAATCCGATTTTATTGATCGATGAAAATGATGTCACTGCTGGCCACGCGGCTTCCGTATCCCGTGTTGATGCGGTGCAAATGTATTATTTAATGAGCCGCGGGGTGCCAGAAGCGATCGCCAAGCGCTTAGTGATCCGCGGGTTCTTGGAAGTAGGTTTAAGTGAAATCGCCGATTCTGAATTACGCGATGAACTGTTTAAGACAATTGATGAAACGTTGGTGAATGCTGATGCGTGAGAAATTTCCTTTTTTTGAAGCTCATCCTGAGCTGGTTTATTTAGATTCAGCGGCCACCAGTCAAAAGCCGGCCAGTGTGCTCAAAGCGTTGCAAGATTACTACATCAACGACAACGCCAATGTGCATCGTGGGCTTTATAAACTGGCTTATAACACCACTGAAGGCTTTGAAGCTGTGCGTGGCAAAGTCGACAACTTCATTCATGCCAGTCGCCCTGAAGAAATCACCTTCACCCGCAGCACCACTGATGGGTTGAATTTGGTGGCATCAAGCTTTGGCGCCATGGTGGTAAAACCTGGAGACGAGATCTTAGTTTCTGGGGCCGAACATCACTCCAACTTTATTCCTTGGCAACAACTCGCGCATCGCGTCGGTGCTAAGTTTGTGATTGCGCCAGTGAAGGCGGATGGTGATACTGATGTCGACCAATTGAAGAAACTGATTTCCCCCAAAACTAAAATTTTGGCCGTGGCTCAAGTCACCAATGTTTCCGGCGGCTTAGTGCCAGTGCGGCAACTCGCTGACTTAGTCCATGCCCAAGGGGGTTACATTGTCGTCGATGGGGCTCAAGCCGTGCCGCATATGCCAGTGGATGTCCAAGCAATCGATGCGGACTTTTACGCCTTTTCCGGGCATAAAATGTATGGACCAACCGGTTCTGGTGCGTTGTACGGTCGTTACAAGTTCTTTGAAGCGATGCCCCCAGTGCAGTTTGGTGGGGAAATGATCGATGAAGTCCAAGATCAAACCACTAGTTGGGCGGAAGTGCCATTGAAGTTTGAAGCCGGCACACCAAATATCGCCCAAGTCTTTGGGTTAGGCGCGGCGATCGATTTCATGCAACAACTCGATATGCCACAAGTGATGGCTGAAGAAAATCGGCTGGTCAAAAAGTTGCGCGCCGGTTTGTCAGAAATTGAAGATATCGTGTTATATGGCAGCGACGACAGTTTATCGACGGTCAGCTTCAACTTACAAGGCATTCATCCCCATGACCTCGCCACGTTCTTAGATGAACAAGACATCGCGGTCCGCGCTGGCCATCACTGTGCGCAACCGTTGATGGCGCGCTTAGGCATTCCAGCGACTGCTCGCGCTAGCTTTGGGGTTTACAACAACGATGCCGATGTCGACAAACTGGTGCAAGCAGTCGGTGAAGCAAGGAGGTATTTCCATGGCCTTGACTAAACTCGATCAAATGTATCGCCAAGTGATTTTAGATGAGGCGTATCATCCGCGCCACCATGGCAAGCTCGACGCGCCAACGCATGAAATCACCTTGCGCAACCCTAGCTGTGGGGATGTGTTGACGCTGGATCTGAAAGTCGCAGACGGGAAAGTGACCGATGCCGCGTTTGCAGGTTCTGGTTGCACGATTTCTCAAGCTAGCGGGAGTTTGATGACGGATCAAATCATCGGCCACACCCCTGATGAAATCCAAGACATGGTGGCGACCTTTTCAGATCTCGTGATCGATGGCGAAAATGAACATGAAGACGTGCTCGGCGATGCCGCCATTTTAAAAGGCGTCCATCAATTCCCAGCGCGCGTCAAATGTGCGATGCTCGCCTGGAAAGCCGCTAGCCAAGCATTAACGGAAGGTGAAGCGAATGCCTGAAACCAAAAATACCAAAAATAACGAAACAGTTGCCGATACGGTTGATTTCTTACCGACAGAAAATCCTGGCGACTTTCACGATGATATCGACCCCGTCTTTGATACTGGTCGCGGCTTGACTGAAGACATCGTCCGCGCGATTTCCGCTGAAAAAAAGGAACCGCAATGGATGTTAGATTTTCGCTTGAAAGCCTATCACACCTACTTGAAAATGAAGGACCCAGACTTTGGCCCAGATCTGTCTGATTTGGATCTGGATCGGATGCGCTACTATATCAAAGCCACCGATAAAACTTACAAAGATTGGGAAGATGTCCCAGACGACATTAAAAATACCTTTGATCGCTTAGGCGTCCCGCAAGCTGAACGTAAATATTTAGCTGGGGCTTCAGCGCAGTATGAATCCGAAGTCGTGTATCACAACATGCACGACGAATTTGAAAAGCTCGGGATCATTTTTGAAGACATGGATTCAGCCTTAAAAGATTATCCTGACTTGGTCAAACAATACTTCGGGACCTTGGTACACCCAACTGACAACAAATTTGCCGCGTTGAACTCGGCAGTGTGGTCTGGCGGTTCCTTCATTTATGTCCCTGAAGGTGTGCAAACGGATGTGCCGATCCAGTCGTACTTCCGCATCAACGCTGAAAACTCTGGACAATTTGAACGCACCTTGATCATTGTGGCGCCAGGCGCTCACGTCAATTACGTCGAAGGCTGTACCGCACCGTCGTACTCTAGCGATTCACTGCACGCGGCTGTGGTTGAAGTCTTTGTGCAAGATGACGCCTACTGCCGCTACACTACGATTCAAAACTGGTCCAAAAACGTCTTCTCCTTGGAAACCAAGCGGGCGCAAGCGTTGAAGAATGCCACCATGGAATGGGTTGATGGGAACTTAGGCTCCAAGACCACCATGAAATACCCAAGTGTGTACTTGGATGGCGAAGGTGCGCGTGGCACGATGTTGTCTGTGGCTGTTGCCGGTGAAGGTGTCGACCAAGATAACGGCGCGCGCATGATTCACAATGCGCCAAACACCAGCTCCAACATCATTTCCAAATCCATTGCCAGAAATGGTGGCCGCGTTGATTATCGCGGCACGGTACGCTTTACGAAAAAAGCCGCCAATGCCTTTTGTCATGTGGAATGCGATACCATTTTAATGGATGAAAAATCCAAATCCGATACCATTCCCTATAACGAAATTCACAACGCGACGGCAGCGATGGAACACGAAGCCAAAGTCTCCAAGGTTTCTGAAGAGCAATTGTACTACTTGATGAGCCGTGGGATCTCTGAAGCCAAAGCTACAGAAATGATCATCATGGGCTTTGTTGAACCGTTTACCAAAGAGTTGCCGATGGAATATGCGGTTGAATTAAATCGTTTGATTGGCATGGAAATGGATGGCGGCATCGGGTAAGATCTTTTTCTCTGATATGACGTAGAATTAACGATGATGCAAAATAAAAAACCCGCAAATTGCAAGAACAAGTTAGCCACTCCGTGGCACGACACCGTGAGGCGAA
>NZ_AZEU01000300.1 GCF_001435035.1 Lacticaseibacillus manihotivorans DSM 13343 = JCM 12514 | reverse complement strand
GGTACAAATTTACTACTAGCATTGAGAATATGGTGGCCTAGTTGAACAGCCACTAGATATTTATAATTAATAATAAGTAATTTATTTTTAATTATTTATTATTCTCGCTGAACTCATCTGAATTGATAGCATATTTCAGCATAGAGTCAATAACATCAACGATTTTAGCATCCTTATGATAGGCTATGTCTTTAACCATCTTATACGTGCTCTCACGTACTTGTACTGGTCTAGTGACCTCTTTCTTTTGCTTAAATGGGCTCTCATTGTCTCCTAGTTGTTGGTTAGCTTGTTGTGCCAGCTTATTTAAAAAGTCGTCAGCCATTTTCTATCTCCTCAATTCTGTGTAATTCCTCTTTTAAGACCATTGTATACATGCTGATGGCCTTCTTATCCCAATAGTCTTCATCTTTAATACCAGCGTTTGAGAACAGTTTTACACGTTCCTGCTGCCATATTCGATTTATGAATACTGCATCGCCAAATGATTCAGTGGCTGCCTTAGTAATCTCACGATCAACTTTAGCATCTCGTTTAACTAGGTACAGTATGACACCTGACACATCAAAAGTTGCATGATAGTCGTTTTTAAGCTGATACATATACTGCGCTGTTTTAAGAACGGACGTGTAAGCCTGTTTCTGCGTCTGCAATACTAGCGATACATAGTCACTAGCTAAAATAGCATTGTTAGTAAAAATTGAAAGTGTCGGCGGGACATCAATAATAATGTACTCAAATTGTGATTTAAATTGTTCAATCAAAGTTTTGAGAATTAGCATGCGATCATGATTCCTAATTTTCTCAACTTTACCCGGCCACAAACTTAGTGACCAATCAGCTGGTATCATTGAAACATTGTCAGTTAGTTCGATGATTGAATGAGTTAGGTCTAGCTTTAACAGTCCATTGAACAAGTCCACATTTGGTTCAGTTTTGACATTATAAGTCGTTCTCATAATCTCAGTGGCATTAGCTTGCGGGTCTAAATCAATTAAAAGTACCTTGTGACCTAGCTCGCCTAGCAGATATGTGTCCATAACACTGAGGGTAGTCTTACCTACACCACCTTTAAAATTGAAGTGTAGCAAGGTTTTACAAGTCATTTTATCGCCTCCATTGGTAACATTATAGCACAAATAATTAATAATTAAAAATAAGTAATTTAAAATAAATAATTTATTATTTATAATTTTTCTTTAGATTTGACGTATAGATACCTATGCGTTACAATATCCTTGTATTAAAAAAGGCCTAGCAATTAAGCCAGACCTAAAACAACTGCATATACAAAAGAAGCCCCGCGACCTTCTACTTTCGCGGGAACAACCAATAATCATGTCTTAATTGTACGGTCTAGGCTCTAAAATTGCAAGTCTTGACTCAATTGCTTCTCGCGGACCATTCTAGGGGACAAGCTAGAGGACAAGCTAGAGTATAAATATTAAGGGGACACGTTTACCGGTGCGACTTCAATAACGACCGGTTATATCACATAAGGCCTTAGACAATCAGGCTGGTGATGAATGGTGAGGGCGACCATTAACGGCCCGGGTGGTAAAACGATGCTTCTAGCATGGTGATCACTAGTAGCTGGTAACCGAACAAAACTAAATACGTGCTATCAGCGTCCATTAGGGCGTTTTTTAATGGACTTAACCGAGAATGTAGGTTGATACTAGTGGTTGGTAGTAATACCGCAACTGATTGTCCAAACGATGCCCGAACGACCGAGCGTTACAACAGGTGAGTTGCACTCTAGCTAGATAGTCATTTTATTTTGACCGTCTGACTAGGGTACAACTCTGCACTCAACCACTTCACTCCCTCGCATTACAGCAGGGGTAACCCAATAAGTCAACTAAATTGAATAAATAAAGCAAAATCACAAGCCAGCTAACTAGGTCAGTCTTATAGTTCTACTTGATAAACAGACAAAACCTACTTGATAAACTTCTACAAGCCTTGGGAGAGTAAGCCTTAAGAGGGGTCTAAAAGAGGTTTAAAAGAGGCACTACTGTGCGAGACCAAAACCTAGAAACAAAAAAACACAAAGGACGAATTGTCAAACCAAGTGCAACTTTTTGTTCCAAAAGACTTCGGAGGGAGTTCTCCAGCCTAAGACCTTGCGGGGTCGGTTATTCAGTTGTTCGACGAAGAAAGCAATTTGTTGGTCATATATGTTGTCAAGGTAGGTATGCTTAGGAAAGTATTCGCGAAGTAGACCATTCGTATTTTCGTTTGTACCTCGCTGTTGTGGTGCATGCGGATCTGGAAAGAACATTTTTGCGTTCAGAACCTCGCCGATCTCCTTGTATTGAGAGAATTCAGTCCCGCGGTCAGGGGTGATCGAGCGTACCCGTTCAGGCGATAGGGTCAGAAACAAATCAATCATTCCCTGCTTGACCCTCTCTGAATCCACTTTGGTCACACGCTCCGATAAGAGATACCGTGACTTTCTGTCGACTAGCGTGATCAAGGCCGAGTGCCCTCTCTTGCCATGCACAGTGTCGCCTTCCCAGTCACCAAAGCGGGTACGATGATTAGCGGAGGCCGGACGGTCGTGTATCGATGGGGCATTGTTCAGTTTGCCCCGTGTTTCGTTCACTGTTCCTTTTACCTTACGAGTCTTGCCGTGATGACGTAGTTTGCGAGCAAAACCACGCGCGCCATGGTTCTTCTTAACTCCCAGATTATCCAGTTGTATCCCGCGATAAATCGTCGTATAGCTGATATGGAGCGCATCATGTTCATGCGCTAGGCGGGCTGAGATCTGCTCAGGAGACCAATGATTATGGACGATATAGTTGACGATACGATCTCTGGTCTCGGAATTGCTCAGAATCCTGGATCTATGACTGTTTAATCTCGCTTGTTGGTAATTGGCTTGAGCAGTAGCAGCTGAGTAGTTTTGCCAACCGCCATTGCGGTTGATCTCACGGCTAACAGTACTTCTTGAACAGCCGATCCGAGTGGCAATTTCAGTTTGGGTCAGCCCAGTTTTGAGGCCGACGAGTATCGTTTCTCGGTTGATTAAGGTAAGATGATTGTACGGACCCTCAATTTTCAAGTCAAGTGCAACGATGATAACGAATCCTTGATAGTGGTCTA
>NZ_AZEU01000042.1 GCF_001435035.1 Lacticaseibacillus manihotivorans DSM 13343 = JCM 12514 | reverse complement strand
GAGACAGATTCAACTTTATAATATTTCATCTGTCAACTTGACAGGGACTAGTGCATTGGTTATTTTTTTGCGTTTTATGATGTCCGGTGCATCAGTGGTTTAACACCGTTTTGGAACTGAAATCATCTCTCGTGGCCAGCCGGCGCCAGAAACCCGCTGGCTTAGCTATTATTTCTGCCACGTTCGATGATTTCAGTTCCACCACTACGTTATCCTGCTGGCACCTGATGACTACGAAGTGTGCAATGATAATACGGAAGAAAATATTCATCATAACGAATGACGTCGAAACCTGATCATGTTCAATCCGATGCGCATGATATCAATGGAGAAAAGCTGTGGGCGGAAGCGCCTTGGCAGAACGAAGGAATACTGGACAATTGCCCGTGGTAGTGAAATCAAGTGAAAAGCCGGGCTGTGGCGGTTCGCGTAGATTTCACCGGCAGATTTAGAAACAAAGCGGTTTTCTTTGGTTCTAAATCTAGGCAAAAGCTCCTCGAACGGTCTTTGTTCGAGAGCTACGCCGAAAAGGATCACTGGCAACTTGTCCAGTTTTCCGTAGTGTCGCCAAGGCACTGGAACCCCCAGATTTTCGTGCTGTTAGGCAGAAGTTGGGGTTTCGGTTATAATAGAAGTAATTATGTCGTCGGAGGGTTCGCTATGGCCATGTATCGGGAAAAACGGTTTGAACAAATCAAAAAGCTGTTGGACGAGAAACAAGAATTAAGCATCGAAGATATCATGCAAGCAGTGGGCGTATCGCGCGATACCGCCCGCCGCGACATTGTGGCCTTAGATGCCGCCGGTGCTGGGCGGCGGACGCGCGGTGGGATCGTCAGCTTAACGTTTGGGCATACGATCCCAAGTTACTCTGAACGCCAAAAGCTTTTCTCAGCAGAAAAATCCGCGATGGCCCAAGCCGCATTGAAATTGATCCAGCCAGGTGGGGTGTATTTCATCGATGACTCGACGACCTTGTTGAAACTGTCGCAAAGCATCACCGTGCCAGTGACGATTTATACCCATTCCTTGGATAATGCGATCGCTTTGGCGGTGCGGCCGGAAGTGACCTTGCGCTTGCTAGGCGGCAAGTTGAATCATCATGCGCGCTTCTTTTATTCAGTGGCAGGGTTAGAAACCCTGAGTCAGGTGCATTTTGATGCGGCGTTCATTGGGGCGACCGCGGTGAATGCTGACGGCTTGTTTTTTGCTTATGAAAATGATGCGCAGATCAAAGGCACCGTGGCCAAAACGGCTAAAAAAGTGGTAGTGGTTGCCGAAGCCCAGAAATTCGGGACGGACGCGACTTATCGGGGCTTTGAACTCAATGCCATCGATACGTTGATTTCAGATACTGCAATTTTACCGGCACAAAAAAATTGGTTTGATCCCAATACCAATTTGATCGTCGCGATTCCTTAATCTGTGCTTAAGCTTTGCCGGTTTGGCGACATTGCGACACGGAAGTTGTTAGAATTTGTTTGAATCCTGCCAGACGGTTATACTGAATGGCATATTAAAAAGTAGGTGAGTGTGTGGCAGAACCGTTAGTGTCGGTGATCGTTCCAGTTTATAACGTGGAACCGTATCTCAAGCGTAGTGTGCAAAGCCTGATGGCGCAGACTTATTTGAATTTGCAAATCATTTTGATCGACGATTGCTCGACGGACGACTCTGCTGCCGTGATCGCCCAAGCGGCCAAGTTAGATCGGCGCGTTGAGCCGATTTATTTGGCGGAAAACCGCGGCGTGTCTGCGGCGCGTAACGCTGGTTTGGCCAAGGCCCGTGGGTTGTACATTGCGTTTATGGATGGTGACGATTGGGTCGCCCCAACTTACGTGCAGAATTTCGTGACAACATTGGAATCTGGGCCTTATGATTTGTTGATCAGCCCGTTTTATACGGATAATCCTGAACCCCAACCCGTGGCCAAGAAACTACTTGGTGACCGCGTTTTGACCAAAGCCCAACTGATGCGCGGGATGCTTGCGCCAGTGGGCCAAGTGCGCGGCTATTTGTGGAATAAGTTTTACCGGCGCTCGGTGATCGATGCTTTGAATCTGACCTTTGATGAAAATGTCGCGATCATGGAAGACGAATTGTTCAACACAGCTTACATCATGGCCACTAGCCGGTTTTATTATTATGGGACGCCTGGCTATCACCATGTGGTGCGCTCAGATTCTGCCACCCAATCGCTTGGTGTGATCGGCGCCATTCCGCAACAGTTGTGGGCGTTGTGGCGGATCAGCCAAATTGCGATGAATGAAAAACGTGCCGTGGGCGTCGCGGCCCCGAATTTACCTAAGGAGGAGTCGAACCACTAATGCAACCAAATTTAACTCGGCAACAAATCAAACAACGCGCCAAGACTCAATTACGTCAACCTGGCGTTTGGGGGCAAATGATGATCGCCAACATTTTGCCATGGCTGATCACCGTGATTTTTACCTTAGTGACGGTGCTGGGCATCGTGGCGGTGATGACCAAATTTGGCGTTTCGCGAATGGCGCTTCAGCCAGAACAGTTTGCCACTTACTATCAACAACACTCAGACACGAGTATGCCGTTGTTGAAGCCTTTGGTGTTGTTATGGTTTACCCAAGGCGTGGCGTTCACGGCACTAGACATCTTTCGCGGTGCTAATCGCGTGCGGCCAGGCCAAGCGGTGATGCGTTTGTTTAACGGCCAGTACTTCTTTGGCATTTTGTTTGTTTGGGTGTTCACCGTTGTTTTGTACTTGATCGGGATGATGGCGTTTGTGATTCCAGCGATCCCGATCGTCTTTGGGACGTCGATGAGCTTTTACATTTACTATGATGGCAAAACCCATGCCGAAAATGGTCGCTTTTCGGCGATGCAAGCGGTGGGGCACTCTTGGCAAATGATGCGTGGCAACAAACTCGATTACTTCGTGTTGAAGTTGAGTCTACTAGGCTGGTCGATCCTCAAAGCGATCACCTGGCATTTGTTTGACTTTATGATCAATCCCTACTTGCAGTTAGTCGATGCTGGCTTTTACGAAAATGTCCAAACGCAATATGCGCAAAAGCAAGCGGAATTAAATTAATCAAATGAGTCGAGGCCTTGAAGGCTTCGGCTTTTTATTTACCCAGTGCTTTGCTTGAAACAGCACGCCGATACCTTCTAAATGGCAGCCGATCGCAAGTTGTTAATCGAAGGCGATAGTCGATGGCATAAAAATAGCCTCAGCAATCAACTGAGGCTAACGTGGATCAATAGACTTTCATTTTGTTCAATGGCCAGTATCGCCAAACCACCACAGATTGGACTTTATCTTTGGCGATAAACCCGAAGTCACGACCATCATGCGACACTAAGCGGTTATCCCCCATGACAAAGTATTCACCTTTCGGGACGGTTTTGGATTGCGTTGAAGCTAACGTGGCAATATTGAAATCAGTGGTGAATTGTAAACTGCCGACCGCCACGCCTTGTTGTGCGGCGTAAGCTTTGAGTTCGTTTTGCATGAACTTGGTTTTTAAATAAGGCTGATTTTGCTTTTTACCATTGATGTAAAGGGTGCCACTTTTGACGGCGACAGTGTCACCAGGCATGCCGATGACCCGCTTGATATACAATTGGCCAGGTTTGTCAGGCGCGTCGATCACTACGATGTTGTTGCGGTGGACCGCTTTGTTGCGCACACTGTACAGGCGGTCGCCATCTTCAAGGGTCGGCTGCATCGAGGTGCCTTGGACGATGTCTTTGCTTAAGACGTAATGCATCAAAAGCTGAGTGCCTAAGATCACGACCAGAAACAACACGATCAATTCGATCGTTGAGCGTAAGGCACTGGATTTTTGTTTTTTCAACGAAGCCACCTCGAAGGATTATTTGCGTTAAGTTTAACACAGGGGGCCGCCAATACAAAGAAATGTGCGGAGACAATGAATGATTTTTAGTTTCATAAGTCGTCACTTGGTTTGCCACGGCCTGTGAGTTGTGCTAGCCTATTATAGAAGAATTTTCAGAAAACCCATCAGAGGAGGATCCGACCCATGAGTGTCTTGACCGTCACGCATCTGTCACAACGTTTCATCGATAAGCAGCTCTACCAAGATGCCAGCTTTCAAGTCAATAAGGAAGACCACTTAGGCATCGTGGGTCAAAATGGGGTCGGCAAGTCCACCCTCATTAAGATCCTGACTGGCACTTTGGAACCTGACGAAGGCACCATTATCTGGCAAAAGCATGTCCGCGTCGGCTATTTGGACCAGTACGCCAACTTGCAACCAGGTCAATCGATCATGGACTTTTTAAAAACGGCCTTTGCCGACTTGTATGCCAAAGAAGCCAAAATGAACCAAATCTACGCCGATTATGCTGAAAACCCAGATGATGAGTTGTTGGCCAAAGCTGGGGAATTACAACAAGCGCTGGAAGCGGGCAATTTCTATGATTTGGAAACTGAAATCGAAACTGTCGGCACCGGCTTAGGGTTGGATGCGATCGGCTTTGATCACCCAGTTGACGCGTTATCTGGTGGCCAGCGCTCGAAGATCATTTTGGCGAAACTACTATTAGAAAAGCCTGACATGCTGTTGTTGGATGAACCGACCAACTACTTAGACGTCGGCCATATCGAATGGTTGACCGAGTGGCTGCAAAACTTCGAAGGCGCCTTTATCGTGATCTCACATGATTTCGACTTTTTGCAAAATGTCACCAACGCAGTGTTGGACATTGAATTTGCCCAAATCACCAAGTACACTGGCTCCTTGAACCAGGCGATGAAGCAAAAAGAAAAAGACCACGAAACTTATTTGAAGGCTTATAACAAACAACAAGCCCAAATCAAAAAGTCTGAAGCCTTTATTGCCAAATTTAAAGCGGGGACGCGTTCTACGATGGCGCGCTCGCGTGAAAAGCAACTTGCCCATATCGATCGCCTCACGCCACCTGGCAACCGGGCCAAAGCCCATATTGAATTTCCCTATACGCCAGTGCAACGTCAGATCTTAGTCGACGTGAACAATTTGGTGGTGGGCTATGAGAAACCATTGCTTGCGCCGATCAACTTCTCTGTCGGCAAAAATGAAGTGATCGCCTTAGAAGGGTTTAATGGGATCGGGAAATCGACTTTGCTGAAAACCATTTTAGGCCAGATCCCAGCTTTGGATGGCTCAGTGTCCATCGCCGAAAACGTGGTATTTGGCTACTTCGAACAAGAATTACGCTGGGCGATCCCGAAGCAAAGCCCACTGCAATTCCTGTTAGGTGAATACCCGGCTTTGTCTCAACGCCCATTGCGCCAAGTGCTGTCACGGACGGCGTTGACCCGCGAAGAAGCAGACAAACCATTGCAATTATTATCTGGTGGCGAACAAAGTAAAGTGAAAATCGCGGATCTGATGTTACAAGACACCAATATCTTAGTGATGGATGAACCGACCAACCATTTGGATGACGACACGAAAAATGCCTTGCGCACAGCCTTGATCAATTACCCAGGCGCTGTGCTATTGGTATCACATGAAGCCGGCTTTTATGACGACTCATGGGTGGATACCCGCATCAATATCGAAAACTTACGGCATGAATAGCATGAAAAACCCACTAGCTTTTTGCGGCTAGTGGGTTTTGTTGACTATTGGGGTTTGCGCCAGTTGATCAGCTCGAATTGATAAGTCATCGTTGCGGTGATCGACGCTTGCGGATGGGCGACTTGAAAGTGTTCAGCCATTTGTGTGGCCAGTTTTAAGGAAAACGGCCGTTCAAAGCTTTGCAGTTCGTCATTGATCGTGGTGGGGATGTCACGCTGGTAGGTGAAGCTTTGATGATGGACTTGGCGGTGAAGTTGGTTGAGGGCGGCTAAGTAACTTTTGGCACGTTGGGGATCAGCTTGATACACCGTTGGGATAGTCCAGTTGAGTTGTTGTGAGAGTTGTTGTTGTAAGCTGTCAGTTTGTCGGCTTTGGGTGTTGATGATCACCGCGTGCTTGGCTAAAGCTTCTAATAAAGGCAACTGCTTTGCTTGCAGCGTAGGTAGTTGGCTGACGAATACCAAATCAGCCAGCGGCCCGTTAAGCGTTGACCAGTCAGTTTGTTGATAGTTGGCCTGCTGGTGATGCTTGTTAAGCCACTGTAGGGCTTGTGCGAGCATTTTTGCTGACCAGTCATATAAGGTGACGCTAGCGCCGTGTTGGCTCAAAGGCAACGCATAGCGCCCAGATCCTGCGGCAATATCTGCGACAGTTAAATTAGCGAGTGGATAACGTTTGGCTAATGCATTGACCAGGTCTTGTTCAATTGGTAACGTAGATTCTTGTTGAATCGCTGCATAGGTTTCAGCAAACTCATCCCATTGTGATTCATCCATTGATGGTTAACCTCCAAAAAAGTTTTCGTGAAAAACCCTTGACGCAGATACCTCTACTTGGTATGATATCAAAGTTGTCTTTTTGATAACACCGGCGTTTCCAAAAGGTCATCAAAAAAAGTTGTTGACACTTTCTGAAAAAGTTGGTATGATATAAAAGTTGTCGCGATTGCGGATAAGCAATCAGGTCGAAAAAGTTTTTAAAACTTTTTCTTGACAACAAACTGATAGTTATGATAAACTTATG
>NZ_AZEU01000299.1 GCF_001435035.1 Lacticaseibacillus manihotivorans DSM 13343 = JCM 12514 | reverse complement strand
TTCGCGCACAGACGTCGACTGGCTTCCCACGTTACCGTGAGGGTGGTTCACCCGGCGGTTGCTTGGTTTGAGTCCACAACGGGGACCCTTCTATGCCGGCACTCTGGAACTGAAGATCTAGCGGCGCTCGACAGTTAAGCCCAGTCGCTACGGGATTGTCTTCACAGTTTAGCGGGCACTTCCGCCCGTCGCGAAGTGGTACGGGTGACCTGCGCTAAGCCACTCACTCCTC
>NZ_AZEU01000041.1 GCF_001435035.1 Lacticaseibacillus manihotivorans DSM 13343 = JCM 12514 | reverse complement strand
ATCATCAGATGAATTATTGTATTTCATCTGACAACCATAAAGGGATTATCGCAGGACGATGACGTCCGAGCTTATTTTTTTCCTGTGAACGGCTAAATTTCAACCAGACACCGGAGTCAAAACCAGTGAGTTGTCTAGTTGCGCAAGGCGTGTTTCTAACGTAAACTGGATGGGACTAATCGATTCGACAAAGGAGCGCATATCTTGGATAATCAGCCACAGATCCGGCGGACACCGCCATTTAACAAAGAAGCTGAACAAGCCGTTTTAGGCGGGATCTTTTTAAATCCCAAGAAATATATCGACGCTGCGGATTATGTGACCGCAGACGATTTTTATATGCGCGCCCATCGCTTGATTTTTGCAGCGATGACAGCATTGAATGATCGCGAATCGGTGATCGACTTGGTCACGGTGCAAGATTATTTGGATTCTCATAATCAACTGGAAGATGCTGGTGGGATCGCGGCCGTGGTTGAACTGGCCGACGCGGTGCCAAGTGCTTCCAGCATTGTTTACTATGCCAAAATTGTCGCGGAAAAGGCCCAACTGCGCCGCTTGATCGATACTGCGGAAAGTATTGCCGAACGCGGTTATAATGATCAAGCTGATGTGCCAGCGTTGTTGGAAACTGCATCTGACGAAATGTTGCAAGTCGCAGATACCACCAATCGCTCAGGTTTTCGGCCGATCAAAGACATTTTGAACCAAGCGATGACTGAAATCGACAAATTGTACCAAAACGATTCCGATGTCACCGGCTTACCGACTGGCTTTAAAGACCTCGATAAAATCACCACTGGTTTACACGAAGGGGAACTGGTGATCATCGGGGCGCGGCCGGCCATGGGGAAAACCGCATTTGTGTTGAATATCATGCAAAATGTCGGCACGAAAACCAACAAAACGGTTGCGATGTTCTCCCTGGAAATGGGTGCGGAACAATTGATCAACCGGATGCTATGTTCTGAAGGCTCCATTGATGCCAATCATTTGCGGACTGGGCAACTTAACGAAGAAGAATGGCAGAACTTAATGGTGGCCATGGGGAGTTTAAGCCAAGCCAGCATTTATATCGACGACACCCCAGGGGTCCGCATGGCTCAGATCCGTTCGCAATGCATGAAACTAGCGCAGGAAAAAGATCTCGGCTTGGTGATCGTCGATTACTTGCAGCTGATCGAAGGTTCTGGCCAAGAAAACCGCCAACAAGAAGTCTCTGCAGTTTCTCGGGGCTTAAAAAAGCTCGCCAAAGAACTAGGTTGTCCGGTGATTGCCTTGTCTCAGTTGGGACGTGGCGTCGAACAACGGCAAGATAAGCGCCCGGTGCTGTCTGATATTCGTGAATCTGGTTCGATTGAACAAGATGCCGATATCGTCGCCTTTTTATACCGTGATGATTATTATCGTGATGGTGGCGAAGGCGCAGATGGTGATGACAATGAAGGCGGTGGCGATGAAGAAGACAGCAATGTCGGCGAAGTCGAAGTGATCATTGAAAAGAACCGTTCTGGGGCGCGAGGTACCGTGAAGTTGTTATTCGTGAAATCTTACAACAAGTTCAGTACCATTGCTTATCAACCGGCACCATAATTTCCCGGGAAATATTTTGAAAGGTGGCGAGCCACATTTGGATGCCATATTAATGAGTTTAATGACTGCGTTGAACGAAGGCCTGATGATCAACGTTTATCAGCGCGATACCGATGATTTTTATACTGGTTATGTCAAAGCGCTGGGCAATAATGCGGTGATTTTAGCCACGTATAATGATGCTGGGATCGCTGACGGGTCCGTGTGGCTGAATTTTGCCGCCATCGCCCAAGTGGAATTTGCTGGCGTCGATCTCGATGACATGCAATTTCGTATTAGTGTGGCCGAATCGGAACATTTCCTGTCGTTAGCAGGACAAGAAAAACCGCTGAAGTTTGATGCCACCAATGATTTGTTGGGACAGCTGGTGACACAAGTTCAAGCGAGCCAACAAGTGGTGATGGTGATTTTGGCTGATGATGATGCCTATTTGGAAGGCCAAGTCGTTGCCGTAGGAAAAGATCATTTCCAATTCAACGTCTTTAATAAATTCAACTTCACGGATAAGCGGGAAATGACGGTCGATTATTCTGATGTGTTAGTGGTGGAATTTCAAGGCTTGGATCTGCGTCAAGAAACCGCCTTGGTCAGCAAACGTGACACCCTCAAGCATGTGAAATCAGCGCTGATTCCAAATGATGGCCAGTTGGGAAATATTTTTTCTGAAGCGATGGTCACTGGCAAAATGCTGGCAGTGATGCCAAAAGGTAATGAAGATCAATTCTTCGTCGGCACCGTCAAAGCCCTTAACGCCGATACTGTGGTGTTGAGCTTAAAAGATATGGCAGCGCAATTCGGCGGTTACGTCGCGATTCGCTTACCTGAAATTCAAAGCGTCACTACTGCGAGTGACTATTTACAAACGGTGAAATTCTACGCGCAATGGGATGTTGACCATGATTTCACCCAACAGCCAGTATTGAATGCTGATCGGGAATTTGATTCCTCAGATGACTTGATCCAAGGCTTAGTGGCCTCGGCAGCAGCTTTTTCTCGGGTGATCCGCATTCGCGTGGCAGATACCGATGAACATTTATTGGGGTATCCAGCCCAATTGACTGCCACTGGTTTTGTGATGAATCTGGTCAATGAAGAAGCTGGTGAACAAGTGCCAGTGCGTTTTGATGCTGTACTAGAATTAGCGTTTGGCCATATCTACGCCTACTTACAAGAAGCGTTGGACCATCGCGAGTGATTCGGTAATTTAATGATTAACAACAACTCGAACAAATTTTGTTCGGGTTTTTGTTTGCAATTAAAAAAATATCAATTGATTATTCGGGTTTTGGCTTGTATGTCAGGCGCAGACTTGGTAGAATAGCCAATGGCAGTTAGTCATACTCAAAGGAGCGAACACACATGGGAACAGTAGTTGTTGTAGGCACACAATGGGGCGATGAAGGTAAAGGGAAGATCACTGATTTTCTCAGCCAAGGCGCCAAGATCATCAGTCGTTATCAAGGCGGTGACAATGCGGGGCATACCATTCACTCTGAAGGCCAAGTGTACAAATTACGCCTGATCCCAAGCGGTATTTTGTATCCACATCAGTTGTCCGTGATCGGCAATGGCGTGGTGGTCAATCCTAAGAGCCTGGTCGAAGAATTGGCTTACCTCAAAGAAAAAGGCGTTGACGGCAAAAACTTGCGCATTTCTGATCGCGCACATGTGATCTTGCCTTACCATATCGCTTTGGATAAGCTACAAGAAGCCGCTAAAGGCGACAACAAAATTGGTACTACCAACCGCGGAATCGGCCCAGCATATATGGACAAAGCTAGTCGCGTTGGGATCCGGATCGCTGATTTATTGGACAAAGAAATTTTTGCGGAACGCCTGCAAGCGAACTTGGATGAAAAGAACAAAGAATTCACCAAGCTTTACGGCGCAGAACCAATGAAGTTCGATGATATTTTTGAAGAATATTATGGTTATGGCCAACAAATCAAACAATATGTCACGGATACCTCTGTCGTATTGAACGATGCCATTGATGCAGGGGACAATGTGTTATTTGAAGGCGCACAAGGCGTCATGCTGGATATCGACCAAGGGACTTACCCATTCGTTACCAGTTCCAACCCGGCTGGTGGCGTGACCATTGGTGCCGGGGTCGGCGCGTCTAAAATCGACCGCGTGGTTGGCGTAGCTAAGGCTTATACTTCTCGGGTCGGTGATGGCCCATTCCCAACTGAACTCGATGATGAAGATGGCAACTTCATTCGTGAAGCTGGTCATGAATATGGGACAGTTACTGGTCGTCCTCGTCGGGTCGGTTGGTTTGACGCAGTTGTCGTTCGGCATTCTCGCCGGGTCGCTGGCGTCACTGACTTGTGCTTGAACTCTATCGATGTGTTGACTGGCTTGAAGACCGTTAAGATCTGCACGGCATACGAACGCAACGGCGAAACCATTTATCACTACCCAGCATCCTTGAAGCAACTCGCTGAATGCAAGCCAGTTTATGAAGAAATGCCTGGTTGGGATGACGATATCACTGGGGCCAAAACCCTTGAAGATCTCCCAGAAGCAGCCCGCAACTATGTCAAACGCATTGCGGAATTGATCAATGTGGACTTATTGACCTTCTCGGTTGGCCCAGATCGCGACCAAACCAACATTTTGGAAAATATTTGGGATAAGTTCTAATTGCAACTTAAATCGCAAAATCGCCTCACACAGTCAAAAAGCGGGCTGGGTGAGGCGATTTTTATCTGTGGTGAGGTTTTGAAGCTGTCGGTAAGATCAGTCCGAGTAAGCTGATCATCAAGCCGATGCTGATGATTGCAATGATCACGTCCATGGCAAACCTCCAAATCAGTAAGTTGCTTGTTTCACATGAAACGAGTCCAGTTTAATTGTTCTAAATGTTCTTTTTTCTTGGCTGTGGTACACTAATGGTCTAAGGAGTGGTGATGATGCTGGAATATGATGAGATCAAAGCGCAATTTGAAGTCGGGCAAAAAATCAACTTTGACCTGATTTTACAAAAAGTCATTAAGGGCTGGGACCATCGGCCAAAGATCATGTTGCACTCTTGTTGTGCGCCTTGTTCGACTTATACTTTGGAATATCTCACCCAGCACGCTGATGTGACGGTGTATTATGACAATCCCAACATCCATCCCCGCATGGAATACGAGCGCCGCAAGCTGGTGCAACAGCGTTTTATCTCAGACTTCAACGAGCGCACTGGCAATCATGTCCAGTTTATGGCATCAGACTACAAGCCGAGTGAATGGCTGGCAGTGACCAAATCATTGAAAGATGAGCCAGAAGGTGGCGCGCGCTGTCATGTGTGCTATCAATTCCGTTTGGATCGGGTGGCTAAGAAAGCTCAAGAACTCGGTTTTGATTATTTCGGCAGTGCCTTGACCATTTCCCCGCAAAAAAATGCGCAAGTGATCAACGAGGAAGGGTTGGAGATCCAGCATTTTTACAACGTGTCCTATCTGCCTAGTGATTTCAAAAAGCGTGGCGGTTATGCACGTTCCGTTCAAATGTCTAAAGACTACAACGTGTATCGGCAGTGTTACTGTGGTTGTTTGTTTGCTGCCAAGCAACAAGGCATCGACTTGGCGCAAGTCAACCGCGAGGCCACCGCGTTTGTCAAAGCGCATCAACATGAGAACTTTGATCACATTCAATTCCATATTGAACAACCGGCTAACGTTTAAGTGAAAATCGGACCACTTCTATGCCAGTAGAAGGGTCCGATTTTTGCGTTACGCGGCAAATTGATTTTGCACATATTCGTGATACAAGGCGTGTGATTTCACGAGTTGGTCATGCGGCCCGTGTCCAGAAACATGACCGTTTTCAATAAAGTAGATCTCGTCAGCGTCGACGATGGTGGACAGGCGATGCGCAATGACTAAGGTGGTGCGGCCTTTCATCAACTGAGTGAGAGCTTTTTGCACCATCATTTCTGATTCTGAATCCAGACTAGCGGTTGCTTCATCCAACATCAATAGTTTGGGATCGCGTAAAAAGGCGCGCGCAATGGCTAACCGTTGGCGTTGGCCACCAGAGACTTTGATGCCACGTTCGCCGACTTCTGTATCCAAGCCTTTTGGCATTTGATGGACGAATTCATCGGCATAAGCTAACTTCAACACATCCCACAATTGTTCATCCGTGTAGTCATCCGCCGAACCATAAGTGAGGTTATAGCGAATCGTACCCGCCATAATTGCAGCATCTTGAGACACCAAGCCGATTTGATTGCGCCAATTGGCGAGATTAACTTCTTGGGCATTTTGATGGCCGATCAGGACTTGGCCAGCATCTGGTTGATAGAAGCGTTCCAGCAACCCAAACACCGTCGACTTCCCACCGCCAGACGGTCCAACAAAGGCCACCACAGAATTAGGTTTGGCTTCAAAGCTCAAATCATGCAAGATCTGTTCGCCTTGGTCATAAGAAAAATCGACATGTTGCATGGAAACCGTTTGACCGTCGAGCGGTAAATCGACGCCAGCGTTTTGTTCTTCTTCAGGCTCATTGAGTAATTGTTGAATCCGTTCCGTGGCGCCAGAAGTTTTGGCCAAGGTGGTGAAAAATTGACCTAATGCCATCACTGGGCCGAGCATTTGAAATAAATACATCAAAAAGCTCAACATGGTGCCGATCGTCATGGAGCCGGATAATACCCGGTGGGCGCCATAAGCTAAGACGCCGATAATGACCGCCATCATGGCACCCGTCATCAAGGGTCCGGCGATCGAATCGTAAATCGCTTCTTTTAACCCGATGCGATAGAGCTTATCGATTTGAGCATCACCGGCCTGGCTTTCTTGGGTTTCAGCGTTGGAAGACTTCACTAAACGGACTTCGCTGAGAATTTCGCCGGCTTCACCGTTAAAATCAGCCAGTGCATCTTGACGTGCGCGGCCAACTTTATGCGATTGGCGACCGACTGGCATCATCACCAGCATCACTAGCGGTACCGCGATAAACATGATCGCGGTCATTTGCCAGTCCATTACGAGCATCAAGACCAAAGCGCCGATCAATTGCAACAAACTGGTCATCAGATTTGGCAAAGTGTTCGCCAACAGTTGTTTCACTTGGCTGGAGTCATTGACCAGCCGCGAGGATAAGACACCAGATTTTTGCGTGTCGAAGTAGCTGACTGGTAAATGCAGGAGCTTATCCCATAACTTACGTCGCAGTTCGGCGACCACATTTTCCCCGAAAAATCCTAGGATCGTGCCAGAGCCAGCGGAAATTAAGGCACTGACGATGAAGATCCCGACGACGGCAATCATTAAACCAGCGTTAATGTGTTGGCCGAGTTGGTTGATCAAGCCTTTGGCAAATTGCGGGACAATCAAGTTCCCGGCGGTGGCGATCATGCCTAAGAGGATGCCGACCACTAATTGCCAGTATTTTGGTTGAATGCTTTTGATCAAGGTCATAAAGGCCTGGCGATCAAAAGTTTTTGATTTTTGTTTCATTAATGCCTCCGATCAAACCAAGCACCGCCAAAGGTTTGGCCAGAAAAATGGTCGAATTGGTGGTGCCAGCGATGGGCTTGTTGCATCAGATCCTGCCAATCATCGCCAGATTCGTCTAAACCAGCGAGCAACTTGGTCAAAAGTTCACGCAACTGCGTTTGTTCCGCATCAGTTAACCCACTGAAGCAAGTTTGGGAAAAGTCATCTTGTAGGCGACTGGCCCCTTTGAGAAAAGCGCGACCATCGTCGGTGAGGAAAATCTTGCTGACGCGCTTGTCATCAGGATCGGCTAAGCGTTCAACGAAGTTTGCATCGAGCAGCTTTTTGACTAAGGCGGAAACAGAACTGGGACGAATGTCGAGCTCCACGGCAATTTCTGTGTTGGTCAAGCCGTCGTGTTGGTTAAGTAAATGCAGTAAGCGGACTTGGCCGCGGTTAGATTGTGTGTGGTCTTCTCGGTTGTAGCGGGTGCGCAAGGCAGCTGAGGCGAAAGTGCGATTTTCAAGTAAGCGGCCAAATAAGGCCAATAAGCTTTGAGTATCTTCAGTCATAAGGAACCTCCGGAATTTAGTTAGGTTTATATTTGTTAGGCTAACAATTGACGTTGCTCAGTATAGTTAGTTAGGATTTGTTTGTCAACACTAACTAATTGTTTTTTTGCCAAAGTATCAAATCGAGGGCGTTTCGCAAATATATATAGTGAGGAGGTGGTGAAGACCTTTTGTTGTTGATCGCGATCGCAAGTTTCGAGGAGGAAACAAACATGAAGAATCGCAAATGGGTATTGGCTGTTGTATTGGGTGTGTTGGCCAGTGGTGCGCCAGTGGCAGTAGGCGCTGACGTCAACGCAGGGCCTGGGAATGCCACAACGAACTTGACCAATGTCAGCGGTGGCTTTGAATTGGCCGATGGGAGCGACAGTATTGCGGCAAATTCCACAGCGCAATTTGATTTAACGGCAGAAACCTTGGCCCTGTATGCTGTGCCAAACCTGCATTTCCAGTCAGGCAGTATTGAAAAGTTGATTTCTGGGGCGGTCACCCTCAATTTTGATCCTGAAAAGGTGACTCCTGATGATCAGAATTTTGATGGAAACAATTTTCAACAACTCGTGGTAGAAGATTATCGTGGGACCAATGCTGGTTGGCAAGTCACTGCGAAGTTAGGTGATTTTTCCGGCAAGAAAACCATCACTGCAGATCAAATTACTTTGGACGGGCCAGTAGGTGGCAGTAATATTAACAACGTATCGTTTACTAACGCTAACTTTGCTGGCACCAATGCGACAGTGTTGGATGCACCTCAAGATGCCGGCTCTGGGTTGACTAATGTGGAAGTGGTAAAAGGGCAATTGGTGCTGCCAGAGGATAACGCAGCATTAGCAGGCACCTATCAAGCAACGGTCAACTGGGCACTGTTAGCGGCGCCAAGCGCTAGTTAGTGAAACCAATGAAATACTGGGTGATCGGGTTATTACTGTTGAGTGGCTTGTGGCCAAGTCAATCAGTGCTGGCAGCTGATCCCACAGACGTCGGCCCGGCAATGCCGGCAGTGGTGGTTGATGGCAATGCCACGGCGACCAGTACTGCGCAAGTGGATGTGGTCGCCCAAACCTTAGCGTTGGTTCAAGTGCCTGATCTCAGGTTTCAAGCCGTGAAAGTCAAGGACTTGATCCAAGGCCCGCAAACCTTGGCGATGGTGTCAGGGAGTGTCACTAAAGATGGTGAAGGCCCGGGATTTGACGGGGATGATCAAGAGCAAATCGTGGTGGAAGATTATCGCGGCACTAACAGTGGCTGGCAACTGTTGGTGAAACTCGATGCCTTTCAGCTTGCTGATTCATCTCAAACTATCATGCCGACGTTGGCGCAGTTTGGCCCGACTAATGCAATGGGCGTCAATGTCTCAGGCGTTGGTTTGAGCGATGCTAACTTTGCCGACAATGATGCGCCGGTTGTGGTCGCGCCAGCGGACCGCGGCACTGGCACCACCACGATTCAAATCGCAACGGCCTCATTGACTTTGCCCCAAACCAAAAGCGTTTTAGCTGGTGATTATCGCGCCCCGCTGAATTGGTTACTCGTCAGCGGGCCGCAACCTTAAGCGCACGCCAGTGGTGACACTGGCGTACATACGAGGAGGTGGACTCATGAAAAAATGGTGGTTAATGATCGGGTTATTGGTGATGTTTTGGCCGAGTCATTTGGTTCACGCAGAAGGGGCGGGTTTTACGGTGACGCCACAAATGACTGCTTCGCAAATCGGTGGCAATTTAGGCTGGTTCAATTTATTGGTGAAACCAGGCGTTCAAGAAAAATTACCAGTGGTTGTGGCCAATCAATCCGATCAAACAAAAACGGTGCACTTGCAATTGACCAATGCTTATACGCAACGCAACGGGCAAATCGGGTATGATCCCAACACTCAAAAGCGGATCAATGCCCAAACCAGTTTAACGGCAGTGGGTTCAAAACCAGTTACCGTGGAATTAGCCCCAAAAACGGGGAAAACGGTGACCTTTACCGTCACGCCGCCGGAGTTTTCCGGTGAGGTGTTAGGGGCGATTTATGCCCAAGATCAAACACCTGCCGCAAAGTCCAGTGCCAGTGGCTTTGCCATCACCAATCAGTTTGCTATGGTGGTGGCAGTCGTTATGCAAACTAGCGAAACCAAAGTGGCCCCGCAGTTGACTTTAAATTCAGTGTCTGCAGAGGCCAAACAAATCATTGCGCATGTTCAAAATCCTAAGCCGACGCTTTTTGGCAAGATCACCTTTAAATCAACCGTCAGTTTAGACGGGAAAACAGTGTTAACGCAAACAGATAAGAATTATGCGATGGCGCCAAACAGTGATTTTGCCTATCAATTAACGCCGAAAACGACCTTGCAACCTGGTCAGTACCAATTAGTGATTGATGCCACCGCCGGTAAAACCAAGTGGCATCTGACCGAAAGTTTTACCATCACCAAGCCAGTGACGCCAGCGCCGACTTCGACGAGCAAAACGGCGGCCAAGCCGAATTACACGTGGCTGTTTGGTTTAGCCATTGTGTTGGCGATGGTGATCGGGATCTTTATCGGTAAAAAACGCGGAGGTGGCAACCATGCCTAAATGGGGGATGAGTCTGTTGATCGTCAGTGGACTATTAGCCAGCACAACTGCCCGCAGTATTGCCCAATTTGAATTGAAACCAGCAAGTTCATCCAGTCAGGCAACGTCGCAATATGACGCCGCCACCAGTTCGTCGGTGAATTCAAAATCAACGGCAAATCCAAAGAATATGACCAAGCAATCGTCATCAACTGCTCAAAGCTTTCCTCAAGTTGGCGAGCGCACATTATCAATGACGACTGGCGTTTTATGGTTAGTAGTGATCGGTGGGGTCGGGATCTGGCAAGGAGGACGCCGGCATGCGGATTAAAGCTTGGGGGATGATTTTGTTTTTGATCAGCTTGGGACTTTGGCTCAGTCCCATTCACCCAAGTCATGCCGCCACACCAAGCGTTACCCCGCCGCCAAATATTCAGGTGGGCTTTTACACGATTTCGCCGACTACTGGTGCCAGTACCTATTTCAAAACCCAACCGACTTGGTATCGCATGACCAATGTTGGCACACCGGTAGCTGGTTGGACGATCGTACATGCGGGAGAAGATCTTCAATTGCGCGCAGTCGTTGCCAAAACAGGTTGGGATTGGTTTCGCACCGCATCATTGAGTATCACCATTCAAAAAGACAATGGTGCGATCGATAATTTTTCTGGGGACTGGAATGCGATTGGCGATCCTGCGATGTTAGCAGCGACTGCGCAGTACGGGTTGGTGTATCAAACTGGTTATATTGCCAACCTAGCTGTAAATAATGAAGATATTCGCTATGAAATGAAAGTGCCCGAAGTCGCGCAACCAACTTGGTACACCTTGCAAATCAATGTTAATTTGACGTTTGGTAGTGATCCGTTGCGTACGATTGCTTCTAATTTAGCGCGCGTGCTAGTGATCCCGAGGAATTATGCGCCTAATCTCACGCCGTCGGAATCGGTTTTGTTTAAAGGCCAAAGCGCGACATTGGCAGTTGAGGCGCTCGATAACTCAATCGTGCCGGACTATCAATTTACGCCGACGACTGCATTAATCACCCAAGCAATTGGTAATGGTTTCCAAGCGATGGCCACTGGATCAGTATCAAGCACACCGATTCAAGCCAAGATTCAATTTGCGCCGATGTTTGGCGGCGATGCGCCAGTTAACGTCGATTCAAATGCTGCGGTTATCGATACCGCAAACCTGCCTGATGTGACCGTAAATGAGAATCAATCGGCGACGTTTGCTTTACAACTCCCATCAGGATTAGTGGCAACCAATACGCGCTGGTACGTCGGCGATGTCCAGCAACCTACTAGCAATAATGGTGAATTGGTGATCCCATTGGCAAAAAGCAATGCTGACGTTTATGCGATCAGTGATTTTAAACGCGGTCAAATCACTGTCGCCCAAAATGTTCGTAGTAATACCGCTAAATTGACAGTGATCCCAGCGCACCATGACTACAGCGTTGATTTCAGCGAACCTTTTTTATTTGTCAGCGGTGGGCCGTCGTCACGCTTGCTGACTACCACCCAGTTAAAAGCGCAAGTTGAAGCGATTCCTAATGATGCCAGCCCGATCGTATGGCACGCGTATCAACCGGATAGCAAAATTCCGTCGACATTAGTGCAAGTCAAAGCTGACGGCACTGTGATCGCTGGACCAGATCCTGGTAGCGTCGATGTCGAAGCTGATTTCACAACTGCTTCGACGACGCAAAATAGTGTGCGGCGTTTAAATGTCGTGAAGTTACCTGATGCGTCAGCTAATGCCAATCAAGCAGTAAATTTCCAAGCGCCAACGCTACCGGTGGATCAATTGGTCAATAACAGTTGGTATTTGGCGGATGCTGATGGGAACTTCCCGGATCAGCCGACTGCGACAGGCAATACGTTGGTGGTATCCGGCCCAGTTGTGACCAGCGCGCAAAATAACCGGCAGTTTCAAGTCGTGATGCAAGTTCAAGCTGACGGTCAACAGTACACGCTAAATTCAAATGTGGCCAACCTCACTGTCATTCCGCCTGCGGGATTAGTGTTACAAGCCGTACCGAGTTTTTATTTTGCCAATAATAATGCAACGCCGCCGACTGTTTCAGAGTTGATTGCCGGCAATACGGCCTTGACGCCGACGAACGGCCCTCAACAATTGGTGATTTCAGACACGCGAACTAACGCTGGCAATTGGCAGTTGAGTGTTGACATGACGGATCTCAAATCCACGCATACGCAAGCCGAACTTGGCGCAAATGGCGGGTTAGCATTGTTGAAGTTTCAAGGCGATCAAGCGCCAGGCGCAATCCCGGTAAAAATCGGGGCCAGTCCCACGGCCATCACGACGCTGAAAGCACCACTGATAGCGTGGAATGTGACGGCGAAGTTGAATTTACCAAGTATTTCAGCGCCGCAAGCTGGGGTGTTTGATGCCCAACTACATTGGACGCTTGCGGCGACACCGCTACCGCAAGCACCGTAAAGGAGGATCAATCATGTGGTGGTTCATCGGGAGTTTAAGTTTAGTGTTGGCAACGATCGGGGGATATTTTCATAGTCGCAACGGGCAACGTGAATGGCAAATCTTAAAGCGCAATGCGCAACAGGATCATTTGAAAAAAGGACGCTGGTGCCGCGCTTTGACCCTGCGCTTGTTCGGGCACAAATAAAAAAACCGGTCTGCATGTCTGCAGGCCGGTTTTCGTGATCAGCTGCGGCAACTTTCTGAACGCTTGCGCGCCAGTCGCTTTCACTGATCGTGGTTTGGCACCGTCAAATAGTATCGCATGTCGAAATTCTAAAGTCAAACAAAAACCTCAAGCCCAAAGACTTGAGGAATTTAAAAAATTAGTTGTTCATGCCGTCAGCGTATAACTTCAGCTTGCCGTTGACGATGCTCTCCACTAAATCAGGATAGGCCACGCCTTCAGCTTCTGCTTCTTGTGGCAGTAAGGAAAGTGGGGTCATGCCAGGTAAGTTATTGGCTTCGATCACCCAAACGCCTTTATTGTCATCCACGAAGAAGTCCACCCGGCCGTAGTTTTGCATGCCTAACGCATCCATGGTCTCAACGGCAACGCGTTTCATTTCATCATGCACATCGTCAGCTAAATCATCAGGAGGGGTGACGAAAGTGGTGTGACCTTCGATAAACTTATGTTCAAAGTCATACCAGCCGTCATGGACCTTGATTTCAATGGCTGGGAAGGCGTGACCATTGACTACGCCTAAGGAGAATTCGCGACCTTTGATAAATTCTTCAATGATTGCCGAATTATCAAAACGGAACACGTCTTCTAAGCCGGATTCCAGTTCATCAGCGTTATGGGCAATATGGGTGCCGACAGATGAACCGCCAGAAGTTGGCTTTAACACTACCGGGTAATCAAATGGCAAGGTGTGACCCTTAGCCCCTTGATCGCGTGTAATTTCCACAAAGGCAGCAGTTTTGATCCCTTTGTATAACATGATCTCTTTGCTGTAGACTTTGTTCATGGTGATACCAGAAGCGGTACTACCACTACCGGTGTATTTGATATTGTTCAAGTCGAGGACGGCTTGGACTTTACCATTTTCACCATCGCCACCGTGCAAGCCGATGACAACAATGTCTGCGGCTTTACAAATGGCTAAAACATTTGGACCAAACAACTGAGTGGTGCCGTCAGTGCGTAACTTGTTGATCACGTCGTCGGTAAGTACGGCGTCTGAGATCAGCAAGTTGTCACTGGTGTTGGCTGTTTCAAAAACAGTCTCTGGAGCGCGACCTTGTAAGTCGTACCCTAAAAATAAATCGATGAATGTGGCTTGGTGGCCTTTTTCGCGTAAGGCGTTGGTCAAGCGATGGCCACTAGAGATAGAGACGTTTCGCTCGGTGCTACGACCGCCAGCTAAAACGACAATCTTCATAGGAATGATCCCTCCGTAAGTTTATAGAACCCTAAGTGTACCACAAAATACTAAAATCTCGATAGTCGCGTAACCGTTTTCAAACATTCTTAACTTTTTTCTCTCATGCTCTTTTCATGCAAAAACGCCAAAATTTCGTTATGCTAGAAATTATTAAGCCAATAAGGAGGGCACACGCTTGAAAATCATCGCTTACGGCGCACGCGTCGACGAAATCGACTATTTGAACCAATGGGGGCAAACCTCAGGACATGAATTGACCATTCGCACAGAGTTATTGACGGAAGACACGATCCACTTAGCCCAAGGTTATGACGGCATCAACTGCTTACAAACCACGCCATATTCTGCCGCCATGTTTGAAAAAATGGGCGAATATGGAATCAAATATTTGACCATTCGCAACGTCGGCACCGACAACATTGATTTTGAAGCCGCCAAAAAAGCTGGTGTGCGTATCGCCAACACCCCAGCTTATTCGCCTAACGCCATTGCCGAATTCTCTGTGACCATGACGTTGAACTTATTGCGCCGGTTAGGAGAAGTCGAAGCTGCCTTAAAAGCCGATGATTACGGCAAGTCCACCACTTTTATCGGGCGTGAACTGGCGCAACAAACCGTCGGCGTGATCGGTGCTGGTCGCATCGGGCAAGCGGCGATTCGCTTGTTCAATGGGTTTGGCGCCAAAGTGTTGGCCTATGATCCGCATCCGGTACACACCGATTTGGAATGTGAATATGTAGATCTGCCGACCTTGTATGCCCAAAGTGATGTGATCGATTTGCATATTCCGGGCATCGCTGCCAATGATCATCTCATTAATGCCGAAGCGATCGCCCAAATGAAGCCAGATGCCGTGATCATTAACACAGCCCGCGGCAATTTGATCGATACCAAAGCCCTACTGAATGCTTTAGAAGCAGGAAAGCTCGGCGGTGCTGGCATCGATACCTTTGAAAATGAATCTTCGGCTTTAGTCAACTTCGATCAAACTGGCCATTTCCATGATCCGTTGTGGGATGTTCTGTTGCAACGTTCGGATGTATTGCTTGCCCCACACATTGCGTATTACACCCAAACCGCCGTGCACAACATGGTATTTTACTCGTTAGGCTACTTGATCGATTTCTTAACGACTGGCGCAACAGAAACCGAAGTTACTCGCTAAATACGAATATTAAATGAATTAAATACGAAAACAAACGTATTTTTCCTTGAACTTTTTTGTGGGATGGGTTAAGCTTTAGACATCCTAAAGGCGAACAAAGGAGCTATCATGGAAAATTTCTTTCAACTAAGTGCGAACAATACTAAAGTTGGCACTGAAATTATGGCGGGTTTAACGACATTCTTTGCCATGTCGTATATCTTATTCGTTAACCCACAAGTTTTGTCTTTGACCGGGATGCCTTCGCAAGGCGTGTTCTTGGCCACGATCATTGCGTCAGCAGTCGGCACTTTAGTGATGGGGCTGTTTGCCAATGTACCGTACGCTTTAGCACCAGGCATGGGGCTCAACGCATTCTTCACTTATACCGTGGTGTTTGCGTTAGGCTTCAAGTGGCAACAAGCCTTGGCCTTAGTGTTCATCTGTGGGATCATCAATATTTTGATCACCGTGACGAAAGTTCGGAAAATGATCATTATGGCGATTCCAGAAGTGATGCAACATGCCATCGGCGGTGGGATCGGGATCTTCGTCGGTTACATCGGTTTGAAGAATGCCGGTTTCTTACAATTCACGTCTGATTCTTCTGATATTTTAAGCATCAACAACGCCGCTTACAACGCGGCAACGACCCATTTCAAAGGCGGCGTCACTGGCGTTGTTACTGGCGGCGGCATTGTGCCAGCCTTGGTTAACTTCACCCAATCTGGTGCAATGTTAGCGTTGATCGGCTTATTGTTGATGACAATTTTAGTCGTGAAGAAAGTCCCTGGTGCGGTGTTGATCGGGATTGTGGCTACGACCTTGATCGGGATTCCCATGGGGGTTACAGATCTATCTTTCTCCAGTGCTAACAGCTTTTCTAATTCATTTGCCCAATTAGGCACGACGTTTGGTGCTGCTTTTGGATCAAACGGGATCGGGAGTTTGTTTACCAGCCCGACGCAATCAGTGATTTCGATCATGACGATTTTCGCCTTTAGTTTCTCAGATACGTTTGATACGTTAGGGACCTTCATCGGTACTGGCCGTCGTACTGGGATCTTCTCAGACGCCGACGAAAAAGCCATGGAAGAAGGTCATGGTTTCTCGTCCAAAATGGATAAAGCCTTGTTCGCGGATTCCATTGCCACTTCCATTGGTTCCATCTTCGGGACCTCTAACACCACGACTTATGTTGAATCTGCTGCCGGGATCGGTGCTGGTGGTCGCACCGGGTTAACGGCTGTCACCACGGCTGTCTGCTTTTTGATCTCTGCTGTGTTTGCCCCAATTATCTCCGTGGTGCCAACGCAAGCGGTCGCACCAGCGTTGATCTTAGTTGGGGTGATGATGGTTTCCAGCCTCAAAGAAATCGACTGGTCTAACCTTGAAGAAGCGGTTCCTGCATTCATGGCCTCGATCGTGATGGGCTTGATCTATAACATCTCTTATGGGATCGCCGCAGGGTTTATCTTCTATTGCTTAGTCAAGTTGATCACTGGCAAGGCCAAAGAAATTCATCCGATTTTGGCGATCGTGTCTATCGGGTTTATCATCAACTTCATCATCTTAGCCGTTTTATAAGCGAATTCGACGAACAGCCTGGCGGTGGTCAGGCTGTTTTTGTTTGGCAAAAAAACGAAACCTATTCAGGAAAGGTGCCGAAGCGAATAAAGGCAACTTGCCTCAAAATAATTCCGAACGAAAACGGTTGCAATCGAGCTTTATCCTCGATTTTAGGTAAACAACCGCTTTAAATCCGAACATTAAAAATATTCTAATTGAAAACAACCGCATTTTACCTTGATTATCCGCTCAAAGGCGTGTAGGCTAAATCTTAACATTTCAATTTAAGGAGCCTATCATGGACCAGTTTTTCCAACTAGAAGCGAACCATACGACCAAACGTCGCGAAATTATTGCCGGCTTGACCACGTTTTTTGCGATGTCTTATATCTTGTTCGTCGCACCGGATACCTTGTCATTGACTGGCATGCCGTCACAAGCTGTGTTCTTAGCCACCATTATTGCCAGTGCCACTGGGACTTTGATTATGGGCTTGTTCGCCAATGTTCCTTATGCGTTAGCGCCGGGGTTAGGGCTGAATGCGTTCTTTACTTATACCGTGGTATTTGCGCTAGGCTTCACGTGGCAAGAAGCGTTGGCCTTGGTGTTCTTATGTGGGATGATCAATATTTTGATCACCGTCACTAAGATCCGGAAATTGATCATTGTTGCGATCCCAGAAGTGATGCAACACGCGATTGGCGGTGGTATCGGGGTGTTCGTGGCCTACATCGGCTTGAAGAACTCCGGTTTCTTACAATTTACCTCGGATGCGTCGAGTATTTTAAGCGTCAATGGCGGCTCTGCAACGGCGCACACTTTTAAAAACGGAATCGACTCCGTGGTTTCTGGCGGTGGCATCGTGCCAGCTTTAGTGAACTTTACCCAACCAGGTGCGCTCGTCGCCTTGATCGGATTGTTGTTAATGGCAGTGCTAGTCGTCAAAAAGGTTCCTGGTGCGGTATTGATCGGGATCGTCGCCACCACGTTGATCGGGATTCCTTTTGGGGTCACCAACTTACATATTTCGAGTGCCAACACCTTAGGCCATGCAATCGGCCAACTCGGCACAACGTTTGGGGCAGCCTTTTCCAGCAAAGGGTTCGGGAGTTTGTTCACTGACACCCATCATATTTTGTTGTCGATCATGACGATTTTTGCGTTTAGCTTCTCGGATATTTTCGATACGTTAGGCACCTTTATTGGGACTGGTCGGCGGACTGGCATTTTCACTAGTGACGATATGAAAGCTATGGAACATGGGCATGGATTCTCCAGCAAAATGGACAAAGCGCTGTTTTCTGACGCGATCGCCACTGGGGTCGGTTCGATTTTTGGGACGTCCAATATTACCGTGTTTGTCGAATCTGCTGCTGGGATCGGCGCTGGCGGTCGCACCGGGTTAACAGCGGTGGTCGTGGCGATTTGCTTTGGGATCTCGAGTTTGTTGTCACCAGTGATCGCCATTGTGCCAACGCAAGCCGTGGCACCTGCGTTGATCATGGTCGGGGTCATGATGATGTCCAGTTTCAAAGAAATCGACTGGTCTAACCTTGAAGATGCGATTCCTGCTTTCATGGCTTCCGTGGTCATGGGCTTGATCTACAATATTTCTTATGGGATCGCCGCCGGGTTTATCTTCTATTGCTTGATCAAGTTGATCACCGGCAAGGCCAAAGAAGTGCATCCAGTGTTGTGGGTCGTCACGCTTGGTTTCATTTTAGATTTCGTCTTTATGGCGTTAATGTAAACCAGTGCATGCAAAAAGCACTTTGGAAATTTTTCCAAAGTGCTTTTTATATGGGTTAGAACCGATAAGCGGGGTCATCGACGACGGCCTCGCGGTCAAGCGTCATCGCCAGCAAAGCCACTTTTTGGCCATTGGCGAGTTTGCGCGTGTGGGGGTAAGGTTGATTTTGGAAGTGGTTTGCGGCTAACCATTGCTTGAGTTCAGCATGTTCTGGCACGATCATGGTCAACTGCGATAAGCCGAGTTCAAAAAAGGAAAACCCGACCACCCGCGGAATGATTTCTTGATACAAGGCCTCAGCAAGCTTAGCATCAGCGACTTCTAACCGCAATTGCGCGCGCGTGAAGTCAGCATCGAATTGCCACAAGCAAATGCTGCCGACAAATTGCTTGGTTGCGCGATCGGTAATACCGTATAACAAGGCTTGATTTTTCATGACGAGGCGCATGGATTGGTTGATATAATGTGCAGTTGCCGGAATATCCGGATCGGTTTTGCGACCAGAAAGCTCGGCTTGTTGGGTATTGGCTCGGAGTTCATGCACAGCTTTTAAGTTGGAATTCGTCAGCCAATCCAAGGTGTAATGCGTTGATAATAAAGGATGATATTTTTCAAAACTGATCATAAAGGCTCCTATAAGGGATCGTTGAAATTCTTGCGATAATAGTCCACATCCATCACTTTGTATTTGCCGTTGGTAAAACGCGCGATGATCTCACCGTTTTTGGCGCGCAATGGTGACGCATCTGGTGTACGTAAGGTGAGCCCAGTGGCAGTTTGGCGAATGTTGGCGGCATCAGCACCAAAAAAGGATCGTAAAACTTCCGGATCGAGGTTCGGTCGGATCGGTAAAAAGTGTGACATTTTGGCAGTAGAAAAGGCTGAAAATGCGCCTTGAGGAAATTCAGATAAAGAAGATTCAGACATACAAATGGCCACCTTTCTTGAAATCGCTACAATCTTTAGCTTCATGGTATCACAGCAACTCGAGTCGGCATAGTGCCGAAAATGTGTGAAATGATTTACGAAATTCCACCCAAGGTCTTTAAAGATAACGTTTTCATGTTATAGTAGACTCATATTCAAATTTTTGATATTTGAATAAGCGCGGTCTTTTGCGCCGCGCAAGGGAATAGAAGGTGGCAGATTGAGTAGTCTTTTTGATACACAGCGGTTTTCGCCGCTGGCCAGCCGCATGCGACCACAAAATCTCGATGAAGTGGTCGGACAGCAGCATCTGCTCGGTAAAGACCGCGTACTACGGCAACTGATTTTAGCCGATCACGTGGCCTCGATGATTTTTTGGGGCCCACCTGGTGTCGGGAAAACCACGCTGGCGCGGATCATTGCCAAGCAAACCAAAGCCGAATTCGTGACGTTTTCGGCAGTGACTAGTGGCATCACTGAAATCAAAAAGGTGATGCAAGACGCTGAAGCAAATCTTGCGTTAGGTCAGCGGACCATCGTGTTCGTTGACGAAATTCATCGTTTTAACAAAGCCCAACAAGACGCGTTTCTACCATATGTAGAGCGTGGCAGTATCACCTTGATCGGCGCGACGACGGAAAACCCTTCGTTTGAAGTCAACGCCGCATTGTTAAGTCGTTTGCGTGTGTTTGTCTTGCAAGCACTGACCGCAGACGATTTGGTCACATTATTGAAGCGGGCGTTAAGCGATCCGCGCGGCTACGGATCTTCAAAAGTTGAAATCGCAGATGAGGTCTTGCACCAAATCGCGGATTTTGCCAATGGGGATGCGCGCATTGCGCTTAACACGTTGGAAATGGCTGTGACCAATGCGCAAACTGATGAAAGTGATCATATTCAAGTGGCCAAAGATGCCGTGGCGCAACTGTTGACGAAAAAGCAGTTGCTTTACGACAAAAACGGTGAAGAACACTACAACTTGATTTCAGCGTTACATAAATCGATGCGCAATTCTGATGTGGACGCCGCACTTTATTGGTTGGCGCGCATGTTAGAAGGTGGCGAAGATCCGCTTTATGTCGCCAGGCGCTTGGTACGGTTTGCCTCAGAAGATGTCGGCATGGCAGATTCGCGTGCCATTGAGATCTGCGTGTCAGTGTTTCAAGCCTGTCAATTCTTGGGTATGCCAGAATGTGCCGTGCACTTGGCCCATGCGGTCGTGTATTTGAGCTTAGCGCCAAAATCAAACGCGGTTTATACCGCCTATGAAGCGGCCAAAGCCGACGCGTTGAACGATCGCGACGACCCAGTGCCGCTACGGATCAGAAATGGCGTCACGGATCTAATGAAAGATCTCGGTTACGGCAAAGACTATCAATATGCCCATGACACCAAAGATAAGCTGACCGATATGCAAACCATGCCAGACAATCTCGTCGGCCACCACTATTACCATCCTGGCAATGCTGGATCTGAAGCCAAAGTTGCCGCCAGACTTGCCCAAATTGCCGCGTGGCATGCGGCACACCATCCCAAAAAATAAAACGCGCTCGCGCGTCAACTTACGCGATCCATCAGTTGATCGTGATTCAAGGAGTGAATGAAATGGTTAAAATTTTAGCAGTAAACGCTGGTAGCTCCACATTAAAGTGGAAATTGTTTGAAATGCCATCTGAAGAAGAACTCGCAGAAGGCTTAGTTGATCGCTTAGGCCAACCTAAAGGCAATATCAAAGTTAAATATGGGGATCATCAAGTGTATCGCGATGATAAGCCAGTGGCCAACTTTGGTGAAGCCGTTGCTTCGGTGATGGAGAACTTGAAGTCTTTAGGTTTGGTCAAAGAATTGCATGAAATCGTGGGGATCGGCCATCGTGTGGTTGCTGGTGGGGAAGAATTTACTGAATCCACAGTCGTTGACGATGACGTCTTGTTGAAGATCCAAAACCTTCGCGATTATGCGCCATTGCACAACCCAGTTGAAGCCCAATACATCGACGTTTTCCGTAAAATGATGCCATGGGCTACTGAAGTTGCCGTTTTTGATACAGCCTTCCATCAAACCATGGATCCTGAAAACTTCTTATATTCGATCCCTTACAAGTACTACAAAGAATATGGTGCTCGTAAGTATGGGGCGCATGGGACTTCTGTGCGTTATGTCTCCAAGCGGACTGCCGAATTCTTAGGCAAAGATGTCAAAGACTTAAAGACAGTGGTGATGCACTTAGGCTCTGGTTCTTCCATTACGGCGGTGCAAGGCGGGAAGTCGGTTGATACTTCCATGGGCTTTACCCCGTTAGCTGGGATCACCATGAGTACCCGTTCAGGGGATATCGATTTCTCGTTGGTCGCATACTTAATGAAGAAGCTTGATATCGGCTTGGATGAAATGTTGCACATTTTGAACCATGACTCTGGGGTGTTAGGCATTTCTGAATTGTCTCAAGACCAACGCGACTTAAAGGAAGTTGAATTTGACAATCCGCAAGCCAAGTTGGCCTTGAACATTTACGCTAACCGCGCAGCCAAGTATGTCGCCGGCTATGCTTCCGTGATGGATGGCATCGATGTGTTAGTCTTCACTGGTGGTGTCGGCGAAAATTCAGACGAAATGCGGGGGCAGATCATCGACAAACTCCACTTCTTAGGGGCAGGTATCGATGATGCCGTCAACAAAGCTTCTCATGGTGTCGAAGTTGATTTATCTTCTAAAGACGCTAAGATCAAGACCTTGTTGATCCCAACCAATGAAGAATTAATGATCGTTCGTGACGTGTTCGAACGACTGTAAAGTGAAATCAAAAAGGAGTTCGCCGAAATGGTGAACTCCTTTTTACTTGGAAACAAATGATATCAGTGCCGTGTCATGCTAGAAATGATCAAGGTAAGACACAGAATATAGAATGCAGAGCTGATAATGGCAAGGGACTTGATTGATGCATCAGCTTTAGTGTTATCTAGTTTGCGTTCGCTGATGGACAGATAAACAAGCAAGCTGATCGTCGCATTAACGATATTTCCGAGTAGTAGCTGGCAAACTGCAAGTGGCCAAAATGTCCAGCGGGCAGTTTCGCGACTAGCCAAAACATCATCTTTCTTTTGCCAAAGGTAATATCCAACAATCAAGTTGACTAATACAACGATCATCATAATCGCAGAATATGGGCTACCATGCAATATTGTCTTTAAATCAACGTTACCAGCTTTTAAACCAGATATATACAGATAAGCAAAGTAGCCGATCGACGTTAGGATCAAGATGAGATAGTTGAAGAAATACATTCGATCCAAACTGACAATAAGATGGCGTGAGATATTTTTGATCCAAGTCATCATATGATCCCTCCTGTTATTACAATTAATAGTCTACGCATGCTGGCAAGACTTGCAATAGCAAGAAAGTAAGCGCAATCATTATGAACCAGATTTGTACAAAACGTCTGGAAATAGTTTCACAAGACTGTCGTAGCGCGGTTAAACACCGTAGACATCCAAGTAATACCGAAATGTTGCGTCCACAACAAATTCCAAAGGCGAAAAGAAGTTGTAGTCGATCCCCGGCGCTGCTTGAATGTCAAGACGAGTGCTACAGTAGTACAGATTATAATCTGCACGTGATGCAGTTGAATTTTTGGAAAGTGGCGTGATTGATAAGATTGGGACTTTTCTAAGTTTCAATGACATGAGTCCTTCATTGAGCTCAACATTCTCTCCTCGGTATGAAATTACAATCAAGAGATCATCTGAATGCAGAGTAGGTAATAGCCACTTGAGCTCGGTAATTGAAGGAATCGTATAAAGGGTCATCTTGCAGGCTAAAAAGTTTCTAGCCAGAAGGTTGCAGGCGCGTTTTTCACCCCAATCGGTGCCGTAGAGATAGATGTGTGACGCGTCATGCATCAAGTTCACTGTCGGGATGAGATCAGTTTGCGATAATAGTTTAATTGTGTCGTTCATATCCTTGATCAATGCTTCAGTATGATTTTTCTTAACCTGGTCTTGTTCTTTAGCTTCCGCGGTAATTACATAGCGTAATTCAGTGAAGCCAGAGAATCCTAATTTTTTTGATAGTCGGGTCAAAGAAGCAGGTGAAGAATAGACACGATCAGCAATTTCAGTTGACTTAAGCTCACCAATCGTATCGCGATTACGTAACAGAAATGACACCAGTTGCATATCATTTTGGTTCAGTCGATCTGCATTTTTGTTGATTAAATCCTCAAAACTCATAACAGCCACCTCTAGTTAATATTGAAGAAAATCTGAAACTGTTTTCGTAAATTGAAAATATTCCCGCGTTTTACAATCAAGTTAGCCACTATCGTTAGCACTCAGACAAAA
>NZ_AZEU01000298.1 GCF_001435035.1 Lacticaseibacillus manihotivorans DSM 13343 = JCM 12514 | reverse complement strand
TCCGAGTGAACCAGTCACGGTTCAAACAGGTGAATCTGGTAAAAACGGTAAGACGACACTTGATAATGGCGAACCAGATGGCAACATTGTTTTAACTCATCAAGGAACTGATGGAGATAAGACGATTGAAACCATTACGCCAGACACCAGTCGTTTCTTCAGTCGTCAACCAGCCGGAGTTCAAACTACTAAGAAAGATTACTTCGA
>NZ_AZEU01000297.1 GCF_001435035.1 Lacticaseibacillus manihotivorans DSM 13343 = JCM 12514 | reverse complement strand
TGGGCTTTTATGTCAGTGACAATCAGCTTGATCCGTTGGCTGCCGTCCGCGCAAAGGTGCGTACCAAAAGTCACGAAAATGGTGAGAACCTATCATCAAGTTTGACTCAAGTGAGCTCCGATTATTATGTCGTGACAGTTAAACAAGTTCCTAAGAAACAAGCGCTCCTTTACGTCGTGATTGGTGACAAGAAGACGACGGGGAGTGGGCTGGAGGCTGCCAATAGCCAGGCCTTGTTAGTTCAAAAAGCCAAGAATGCGGGCACCTATAAACGACCAACAACGCACCAACTCCAGCAAGAATATCTCGCCTACATGGTGAAATACTACTCGCAAAAGATTCAGAAACTTGAGCGTAAGGTGGCCAAGAATAAGTCC
>NZ_AZEU01000296.1 GCF_001435035.1 Lacticaseibacillus manihotivorans DSM 13343 = JCM 12514 | reverse complement strand
GAGCCTTGCGGCGCCAATCACCCAGTTAGCCAGTGTCGTTTCACTGATCAGAACGCCCGCGCGGGCCCACTCGTGTAACTGGCGGAAAAGTGGTGAGGCCATGGTGTACTTCTGATGTAACACCTCCGCAACCAGCGATGGGGTCGCCATACTATGCGGAAATAGCGCCCTTGGCGCTTCCGCTTGATAAAGATGGGAGTCGCCGTCCGCTTCTTCGCAAGCCACGCACTTGTAGGTTTGCTCGAAAATTTGATTTTGGTACAGGCGCCCTGGCACGTGTTCAATTTCAGTGCGCACGAAATGTTTCCCGACCGCTACGAGCTGGTGGCCGTGCTCACAAACTGACGCTTCACGTGTGATGAGCGTTTCTTCAACGGGTAAGTCGGCGGCAATGCCTTCTGACCGCTTACGTTTTGGCTTACGCGGTGACGCTACGACTTCTTCTTCGCTTTGACGACCAGTC
>NZ_AZEU01000295.1:4398-45959 GCF_001435035.1 Lacticaseibacillus manihotivorans DSM 13343 = JCM 12514 | reverse complement strand
AGGCCTAAAACTTCCGGCGTTGAAGTGCTCTTCAACACCAAAAATTTTAGACCCATAATAGTGAGTATCAGGTGCCGAGGTGCCTGATATTTTTTCGCGCAAAATTCGCCAAATCGAGCAAACCGTGTTAATGTCAGCGAACAAAAGGTGGTGGCGGATATGTTTGTGGTCCTCATTATTGAAATCTTGTTGATCCTTGGCCTGATCATTTTGACTCGCAGCTTTCTGCAAACTCGGCGCAAGGCCATGCTTTGGACCATGGTCGCAGTGGCAGGCTTAATTGCGATCATCACCATCCCCGTGCTCATGGTCATCTTTGATCTCGGGACGAATGGTTGGTGATTTTACTTATGGATGAATATTATTCATCTAAATCTTGATAAATTTCACACAGCTCACTTAAGCCCGCCACGACGCGTTTTCATTGATGCGGCGGGCTTGGGCGTGTTGCACCACCAGCATTCGGTCGGTAACATAGAGGATGTGATATTTTTTCAGAAAGCAGGAGAATGCATGGCAAGCAAGCAAAACGCAGATGGCACCAAACGTGAATTAACCAAACGACATGTGCAAATGATCGCCTTAGGTGGCACCATTGGCACGGGGTTGTTCCTAGGCGCCAGCAATTCCATCATGAAAACCGGTCCTTCGATCTTATTGGTTTACCTGGTCTTAGGCGTGATTTTCTTCTTGATGATGCGTGGGATCGGCGAAATGATGTACCACGATCCGGATAAGCACACCTTCATCTCCTTTATCGGCAAATACTTAGGCAAAACCGTCGGCTACTTCGCTGGTTGGACTTATTGGCTCGGGATCATTTTTGTCGCGATGGCAGAACTCACCGCCGTTTCCAAATATGTCCAGTACTGGTTTCCCAGTTGGCCGACTTGGGCGATTCAAATCGGCGTGTTAGCGATTTTGGTTTCGATTAACCTGATTGCGGTTGGACTGTTTGGGGAAGCAGAATTCTGGTTTGCCATGATCAAAATCACCGCCATCGTCGTGATGATCATTGTCGGCTTGTTCCTAGTGTTCACCAACTTCAAAACGCCAGTAGGTCATGCCAGCTTCGGAAACATCACCAACCACTTCTCAATGTTTCCAAATGGCATCATGAGTTTTGTCGCCGCCTTTCCAATGGTATTCTTCGCCTTTCAAGGCATGGAATTCATCGGCATTACCACTAGTGAAACCCAAGATCCACGCAAAGTTTTACCTAAAGTGATCAATGAGATCATCTATCGGGTCTTGCTGTTTTACATCGGCGCCATTGCCATCATCATGGCGATTTATCCTTGGCAATCGCTTGACCCGACCCAATCCCCATTTGTGCAAGTCTTCCAATTAGCCGGAATGAAAGCTGCCGCTGCGGTCATCAACTTCGTGGTATTAACAGCCGCAGCTTCTGCCTTGAACTCCTACATGTACTCAGCCGGTCGGCATTTTTATCAATTGGCGTTAGACACCAAGCACTCCAAGTTCATGAAACACTTCCGCAAAATTTCGCGGACTGGCGTGCCGGCACGCGGGATCTTGTTCTCCGCAGCTTTGGTCTTGATCGGCCCGATTTTAAATTCAATGCCGCAAATCACTGACGCCTTTGCCTTTATCACCAGCGTCTCCTCTGATCTTTACATCATCGTGTACTTATTGACGATGATGGCGCACCGCAAGTATCGCGAATCGGCAGACTTTGATCCTGAAGGCTTCTTGATGCCTCATTACAAATTCACCAGTCCTTTGGTGATCGGCTTCTTCGCCTTGATTTACGTCAGCTTGTTCTTCACAGGCTCTGGTGCGATTTGGCCAGCAATCGGTGGGTTAGTTTGGACCGTGGGCTTTATGGCTGCGATCAAATTCGTCAACCGCCAAACTGCTGTGAGTATGAACGTCGAAGACTAATGATCAAAAAAGCCACCCAACTTCGAGTTAAAAAGTTGGGTGGCTTTTAATGTACTCAAGCGAGCGGCTGATACTGCTTGGCAAACTTCCCAGCTGACACCACCCGATGATTGGTGACATCCAAATAATCGCCGGGATAGCCTAATTCATACATCGCGTATCCTGCAAAGCCCCCGCCGATCGCGCCCACTGCACCAGTTTGTAAGTTTTTGGTCAATGACGGCTGCAAGCCACTCATTAAGATCCGCACATGATGATCTAGCCAAACCAAATAATTTTCAGCAAATGCCTGTTGCACCCATGGTGGTTGGGGCCCAGTTTCGCTGATTTGCCAAACTTCAGCGACTGCCCCTTTGTACATAGCCTGCATATGATTACCTCTTAAATGTAGCGCTTTCATTCCGCGGTAAAATAAAAGCCTTCGTCTGTTAACGAAAGCTTGAATCGCCTCAGCACACCCCTGTGCGCGTGGCGACCAGCAACGTCAATTGATCACAGAGATCTGCGACCGTATGCGCTGCTGGGAAAAATTGCAAGTTTTCTGGTCGTGACGCTTGCCACTGACTCGCTGAATATCTTGGGGCTTTATGCGCGATCGCACGTGCATCCAGTCCCAACTCGTCTGCTAGTCCCCGCAAGCGGCGCAATTGCGCCAAGCGCAACTGATTGGTGTAGTGGCCCACCACTAACACTGCCGCCATCCATAAACCATAAGCCAACATGCCAGCAATAAACGATTCAAACACCAAAACAATGATCTCATGCATCAACATTAACCCAACGATCAAAATCATCAATTCCAATGCTTTTAACGTACGTCGTTTCATCACTGTCACCTCCATCATCCAAGATACACGGATGCTATCAGACACTCAAGTGATGTGACAGAACTGTTAGTTCGCGTCACTCAAACGGTTGTGCACAAGCTTTTAAAAAGTGACAGCAAAAAAGCAGGCACTTGGCCTGCTGCTAGAGGTTTATAAATGTTCTGCCACATAGCTCCCAAAACCTTGGGTACCAAGGACGGTCGCCGCGTCACTGGTAGCAAAGTCTTGGGTGACATGTTGGCTTTGAATGGCTTCGGCGATGCCTGAGCGAATCAAGTCCGCGGCTTCTCCCCAACCGATGTAATCAAACATCATCGCCCCACTTAAGATAATTGAGGTGGGATTCAACAAATCTTTACCAGCGAATTGAGGGGCGGTCCCATGCGTCGCTTCAAAAATCGCTTGGCCAGATTCGTAGTTGATATTGGCACCTGGGGCAATGCCGATGCCACCAACTTGCGCCGCTAACGCATCAGACAAGTAATCCCCGTTCAAATTCATCGTCGCCAACACTTCAAAATGATCAGGATGCAACAAAGTTTGTTGGAAACAGTTGTCACAGATAATATCATTGACGATGATCTTACCAGCGGCTTTGGCACCAGCTAAGGCCTGATCGGCTGCGTCTGCCCCGTCAGTCTTTTTGATGTCATCATATTGGTGCATGGTAAAAGTCTGATCGGCAAAATTCGTTTCTGCTTCTTCATAGCCCCAACGCTTAAATCCGCCTTCAGTTTGCTTCATGATATTGCCTTTGTGCACCAAAGTCACAATATGGCGATCATGTTTGATGGCGTGTTCAATAGCGGCATGGACCAACCGCGCAGAGCCTTGTTGAGAAACTGGTTTAATGGCAAATGCTGACGTGTCTGGAAAACGCACTTTATCGGCTTGTCCTTGTTCAGCTAACAAGGCTAACCAAGCCTTGGCTTCTGGTGTGCCTGCAGACACATCGATGCCAGCATAAATGTCTTCCGTATTTTCGCGGAACACATCGATATCGACTAATTCTGGATGCACAACTGGCGCTGGGACGCCTTTAAAGTATTGCACTGGCCGGAAACAGGCATATAAATCTAACGTTTGACGCAAAGTGACATTGATCGAACGATGCCCCTCGCCGACTGGGGTGGTCAATGGCCCTTTGATCGCCACCAAATGCGACTTTAAAGCCGATAAAGTCGCTTGCGGTAGCCACTCGCCGGTTTCAGCAAAGGCAGCTTCACCAGCCGAAAGGGGTAGCCAGTCAACGGACCGGGCGCCAGCATAGGCTTTTTGAACTGCCGCGTCGAAAACTTTTTGCGCGGCTTGCCAAATTTCAGGCCCGATGCCATCCCCTTGAATAAAGGGGATCTGGGGGTGATCTGGGGTGTTTAATTGATGATTTTGCATGGTAATGGCTGAACTCATAATGCCCTCCAGGAATTTATTTGTCTGCGACTGGTTTAACATGACGATCAGTCGGCCCAACATATTCAGACGCTGGCCGAATCAAACAAGCTTCAACGCGTTGTTCCATGATATGCGCCAACCAACCAGCCGTGCGACATGCGGCAAACATGACAGTAAACGTCGATTCATCCAACCCTAAACTGTGATAAACCACGGCGGTATAGTAATCGACATTAGGATGCAAGCCCAGCTTTTCTAACATATAACTGGCGATTTGCTCTTGGATCTCAAAAAATGGTTGATTGTTCGTTTCATCGGCCATCTCTTCTGCAATCCCGCGCAAGATTTTCGCCCGCGGATCGCCATCTTTATACACCCGATGGCCAAAGCCCATGATTTTTTCATGATTGGCAATTTTATTGTCGATGTAGCGCTGAGGAGATACCCCGGTATGCCGGATTTCTTGTAGCATATTGAAGACTTGTTCATTGGCACCACCATGCAATGGGCCTTTCAACGCACATACTGCGGCAGTTAAACAAGAATAAAAGTCCGCATTCGTTGACGCCACCACCCGACTGGTGAAGGTTGAGGCGTTCAGTTCATGGTCCGCATGTAACACCATCACGGTATTAAACATGCGCACTTGCGACTTGCTTGGGCGCCGACCCATAAACAAGTACATGAAGTTTTCCACCACGCCCCATTCAGGATTCACTTGCATTTGCGGTTGGGAATCACGCAAGCGAATGATCGCGGCGATCGTTGTGAGCATTTTGCCTAAGATCTCGCGCGGTTCATCGAGTTTGCCGTCGTTGTTGGTGGTCCCAAGCAAGGACACCATCGTCCGTAAAATACTCATCGGATGTTGGGGTTCCAAGGCGATATCACCCATTAAGCGAATGGTTTCATCAGGCAAATGCATCGAACTGAGCAAATCATGTTGCATGGTTTTGAGTTGTTCGGCGTTCGGTAAATTCTTGTGCCACAGCAGGTACACCACTGCTTCGTACGGTAAGTCTTTTAATTCTTCAATGGGGTAGCCGGCAAAAGTCAGCTTCGAATCTTTGGTCGAGCTGATCTTGGTTTCGGTGATTACTACCCCTGCTAATCCTTTAGGTACGTCCATATGGTATTCCTCCTGTGGGTTTAATTTAATTCAAAGCGTTGGCCACGATTTGCGGCATGATCCCACCAGCTTGGTAATAGCCCCAATCTGCAGGTGTATCAAAGCGCACTTTGGTATCAAAATGTTTCACTGAGCCATCCGTCGTTGTCGCAGTAACATGCGCCACACTTTGATCGAGTTCAATTTGATAAGTTTCTTTTCCAGTCAGCCCTAAGCTTTTAGCGGTGTCGCCTGGCAAGTATTGCAATGGGATCACACCCATCATCGCCAAGTTCGCGCGGTGAATGCGTTCAAAACTTTCGGCAATGATGGCTTTAACACCGAGTAACTTCACACCTTTAGCGGCCCAATCGCGAGATGACCCCATCCCGTAATCTTTGCCGGCTAAAATCACCAAACCAGTCTTGGTTTTGGCATAAGCTTGCGACGCTTCGTAAATCGTGGTTTGCGTCCCATCTGGTAAGGTCGTAAACCCGCCTTGCGTACCTGGTGCCAATTGGTTTTGTAAGCGAATATTAGCCAAAGTCCCGCGCATCATCACTTCATGATTCCCGCGCCGAGAGCCATAAGAGTTAAAGGCTAATGGCGTGATGCCGCGAGCTTGCAAATATTTGCCTGCCGGCGTATCGCGACCGATAAACCCGGCCGGGGAAATATGGTCAGTGGTAACTGAATCGCCTAACTTGGCAAGGACGCTTAACCCAGTCAGAGTCGTTGGTGCCGCTTGCGTTAAGGCTTCCCCAAATGGTGGCTTAGCGATATAAGTTGACGCGGCGTCCCAAGCGTAAGTGTCGCCTGTGGCAGTTGGCAAAGCATCCCAGTCAGCATTTTGATGATAAAGAGTTTGATAATTAGCCGTAAATTGTTCAGGGTGCAAATAATCGGCTGTCAGTTGGGCAATTTGTGCGTCACTTGGCCATAAATCTTTCAAGTAAACGGCGTGACCATCCGCAGCATGGCCGACCGGTTGGGTATCTAAGTCGATATCCATCGTCCCAGCTAACGCGTAGATCACAACTAATGGCGGTGAGGCCAAATACGTATCCGTGATCTTCGGGTTCACCCGCCCAGTGAAGTTACGGTTGGCTGATTCGACTGCGGCCAAGGGATACGGCTTGGCTTCAACGGCGGCTTGCAAATCATCTTGCAAAGCCCCAGAATTCCCGATACACGTCATACAACCATAACCCGTCAAATTAAAGCCCAAAGCATCGAGATCTGCTTGCAAACCAGCAGCCGTCAAGTAATCGGAAACCACCCGCGAACCAGGTGAAAAACTGGTTTTAACGTATTCAGGCACTTGCATGCCGAGTTCCCGCGCTTTTTGAGCGATCAACCCAGCAGCAAACAGCACTTGCGGATTTGAGGTGTTGGTACAACTGGTAATGGCGGCCAACCCTAACGCCCCTGGATGTAAGTCAAAATGCTTACCTGCCACGGCAACTGGAAAAGCTTCTAAATCGCGGCGATCATCGAATTGCTTCGGTAGATCCGCCAAGTAAACCAAATCTTGTGGCCGTGTTGGGCCGGCAACACTTGGCTTAACTGTAGAAAGATCCAATTCCAGATTTTCACTGTAATGCCGAATATCATCTTCGACAGGTTTGTAAGCCAAATGGTTGGCATCGGCATACGCTTGCACCAACGCAATTTGTTTCGCGGAGCGACCAGTCAATTTCAAATAATCGATGGTTTGACTGTCGATTGGGAAATACCCACAAGTGGCACCATATTCCGGTGCCATATTGGCAATGGTGGCCCGATAAGCTAATGGCAAGTTGGACAAGCCCACGCCGTAATATTCGACGAACTTACCAACCACGCCATGTTCACGCAACAAATGCGTCAAGGTTAACGTGAGGTCTGTGGCCGTGACCCCTGGTTGCAACCGACCGGATAAGTTCACCCCGACGACTTTTGGCGTTTGCATCAAGGTGGCTTCACCCAGCATATTCGCTTCCGCTTCGATGCCGCCGACGCCCCAGCCGAGCACCCCTAAGCCATTGATCATCGTGGTATGCGAATCGGTACCGACTAATGTATCTGGGAAAGCCAGGCCATCTTTGGTCATCACCACTTGCGCTAAGCGTTCCAAGTTGATTTGATGAATAATACCAGTATCCGGTGGGACGACTTGTAAATTAGAAAAACTATTTTGGGCCCATTTCAAAAAGGTGTAGCGTTCTTGGTTGCGTTCAAACTCGCGCTTGACGTTAAAGGCAAAGGCTTCGTCGTTGCCGGCTTTATCAACTTGCACCGAATGATCGATCACTAAATCGACTGGCACGGATGGGTTGATGCTAGTGGCATCCCCACCTTGCGCCACGACGGCATCACGCATTGCGGCTAAGTCGACGATTGCCGGCACGCCGGTAAAGTCTTGCAAAATGACGCGTTCTGGTTGATAGGCGATATCTTGATCATGGGCATTGTCCCAGCTCAATAAAGCGTTCAGTTCATCGCCAAGGGCAAGGCCTTGGTTAGCCCGACGTAAAGCGGCTTCAAGTAAGATCCGAATCGTGTAAGGTAAGGTGTCGACTTGGGCATGATGATCACCCAAAAATGCAGAAATATCCGCATATTTGTAGGTTTGGTCGCCACTTTGGAACGTGTTTTCGTATATCTGTGCCATCCGTTATCCCGTCCTTTACGTTATTGAAAGCTTATTTTAATCTAATCCTTAATTTATCATACAAATTTAATATTATCGTGCTTATCTGACAAGTCAAGCGGTTTCGTCAGCTTATCTAACGCGATATTTAATTAACTAACAGTGAGAAACTCGCATCACACGCTTGCACAAAAAAGCGAACAATTAAGTCGCCGAATATATTGTGGTCAACTCAATTTAACAAAAAAGCGCCGATCTTAATAAATCAGACCGTCGCTATCAGACGTGGTGGTATTTACACATTAATCAAACAAGCTGTCAGGAATAAACAAATCCCCTAAAGTCGCTGCCATGATCGCTTTGATCGCATGCATCCGATTTTCAGCTTCATCAAAGACAACTGATTTATCCGAGTTGAACACATCATCCGTGATTTCCAGCGCATCCATACCAAATTCTTCTCCGAGTTGTTTGCCCACTTCAGTTTGATGATCATGATAAGCAGGTAAACAATGCATAATAATGGTGTCAGCTTTGCCAGTTGCCGCCACCAAATCTGCATTGATTTGATAAGGTTTCAAGGCAATGATCCGCGCCGCGACGTCAATCTTTTCACCCATGGAGATCCAAACATCGGTGTATAAGGCGTCTGCACCATTAGCCGCGGTCTTGGCATCCTCAGTCAACAACACTTCAGAACCTGCTGCATCCGCATATTTTTGCGCAATATCGATCACATTTTGAGCAGGCCACAAGGACTTTGGCGCACCGATATGAATATTGACCCCAAGCATCGCAGCCGTTACGAGCAAACTGTTGCCCATATTCGAACGCCCATCGCCGAGATAAGTCAACGTCAAGCCTTTGAGGTGGCCGAATTGTTCCTTCAAGGTCAAAAAGTCAGCGATCATTTGGGTGGGATGCCATTCATCCGTCAAGCCATTCCACACAGGCACGCCTGAATACTTGGCCAAGTCTTCAACGGTTTGTTGGGCAAAGCCACGGTATTCGATTCCATCAAACATGCGACCGAGTACTTTAGCCGTGTCGGCAGTGGATTCTTTTTTGCCAAATTGAATGTCGTTTTTGCCTAAAAATTCTGGATGGGCCCCGAGGTCGATACTGGCGACGGTGAAGGCAGAACGCGTCCTGGTGGAAGTTTTTTCAAACAACAAAGCAATATTTTTGCCTTGCAAATAGGGATGCGGAATATGCGCGTGCTTTAAGGCTTTCAAGTGCGCCGCAAAGTCGATCAAATATTCCATTTCTTTAGGCGTGTAGTCGATTTCTTTCAACCATGAACGATTTTGAAAATGATTGGTCATGTTATGCCTCCTTTAAAACTTCAGCGATCAAGGCTAACCCTGCTTGCAGATCGGCGTCACTCATCACCAGTGGTGGCAACAAGCGTAAGGTGTTGTGCTTGGCAGATAGCGTCAATAACCCTTTGGCTTGTAATTGCTTGATGATGGCTTCAACGTCGAGTTGTTCATCGAGATGAATCCCGATCATCAAGCCCATGCCAGTAATGCCTGACACGGCAGGCAGTGGCGCGAGGGTATCGGTCATCGTCGTCCAAACATTGGCGGATTTTTGTTGGACTGACGCTAAGAATTCAGGCGTTAATTTCGATAAAACAGCTTGTGCGGCAGACAAGGCGATTTTGTTCCCGCCAAATGTCGTCCCATGACTGCCTGGCGTAAAGGCTGAGCCTAACGCCTTTTTACCGATCATCGCACCAATCGGCAGGCCAGAGCCTAATGCTTTGGCCATGGTGACAATATCCGGATCCAAGTCAAAGGCTTCATAAGCGAATTTATAACCCGTGCGCCCGATACCTGATTGCACTTCATCGATGATCAACAACGCGCCAGCTTCTTTGCACTTGGCTTGAACGGCTTGCAGCCAGGCCTTGTCGCCGACATAAACGCCACCTTCACCTTGGATCACTTCTAAGATCACGGCAGCTAAGTCGGCATCGATTTTATCCAAAGCTTCAGGATCGTTGTAATCGGCAAAAATCACATCTGGGACCAATGGGGCAAAGCCGGCTTGAATCGAAGGATTACCAGTCAACGACATCGACCCATAAGAGCGTCCGTGAAAGCCGTTGTTAAACGCTAAAACGCGGGTTTTTCCAGAAGCTTTGCGGGCTAATTTAAAGGCGGCTTCATTGGCTTCAGTCCCAGAGTTGCAGAAAAAGGCTAACTTATCATCGCCTGCCAGCATCCCGCCAACAGTTTCTTGAAGTTGGGATTCATACAAATTGGACGTGTGCCAAATTTGGGTGAGTTGTTTTTCCACTGCACCGGTAATTTCAGGATCGTGATAACCGAAGCTACATACCCCAATGCCTGAGGTGAAATCTAAATATTCTTTGCCGGAGTTATCGACCAAATGGACATCATGGCCAGACACCAAATCAAAGGGGTAACGCGCATAGGTATTAAATAAATGACTCATACTTTCCTCCTGAATTAACCTGCACAAGCAACAACAACAGTGCCGGCATGATTTAACGCATCAGTGATCACGACTTCATGCACCACTTGGGCGGTGTGGGCAGCCGCTTCAATTTTAGGCTGCATGCCTTTGGTGATCACATTAGTCGCGATCAATTGAGCCGCTTTTTGTGGGGTGAGCTTGGCCACCACGTTGCCTTGTTCCAAAACGCCAGGCACATCGGTCAATAACACCAGCTTGCTAGCATGCAAAGCCGTTGCCACCGCCGCTGCCGCCATATCCGCATTGACATTTAACAACTGACCATCTTCAGTTTGCGCTAATGGTGCTAACACCCCGATATGATCGGTTAAAAATTCGGATAAGGCTTGGCCATTGACGCCAGTGACTGCCCCGACTTGCCCGTAAATCGCTTGATCTAAAAAATCACCGACTAATAAATGCGCATCGGTGCAATTTAAGCCAAGCGCTGGCAAACCATGTTGAGATAACGCCAAGCACAGTTGCGGTTGCACGACCCCGAGTAAAACTGCTTGCGTGACTTGTAAGGTTTGCGGATCCGTGACGCGAATGCCAGCCTTTTTGATCGGGGTGAGGCCAAATTTTTGACTCCACGCATTGATCTGCGGGCCGCCACCATGGATCAATAAAACTTTATTGCCGGCATCATGCCAGGCTGCTAGTTGGGCAAAAAATGCTGGCGAAAGCTGCGTGGCTGCATTGCCCCCTAATTTGATAATCATCAGATCTGACATGATTGCCTCCTGTTAAGAACGATAAGATGCGTTGATTTTGACGTAATTGTAAGTGAGATCACAACCCCATGCTTGGCCAGTCGCGTCGCCTGCGTTGAGATCAACATCGATGGTGATTTTATGATCACTCATCGCTTTTTTCACTGCGGCTTCATCGAAAGGCAATTCCAATGAATCTTCCACTAATTTGAAGCCGTTGAGGATGATGGCCACATGATCGACATCGATTTTGACGTTGGTTTGACCTAACGCTGAGATAATGCGACCCCAGTTCGGATCTTCACCAAAAATGGCTGCTTTGACTAAGTTGGAGCCGACGATGGCTTTGGCGGCATGCTGGCCTTCAAGGTGTGATGCCGCATGGTGAATATTGACTTCGACTAACTTGGTGGCGCCTTCGCCATCTGAGGCAATGCCTTGCGCTAACTTCGCTAAAACACCGCTGAGGGCTTGGGCAAAAGTGGGATAATCGGGATGGTCGCTAGTCAACAAGTGATTATCTGCTAAGCCATTAGCCATGACTGTGACCATGTCGTTGGTTGAGGTGTCCCCATCCACGGTGATTTGATTGAAGGTTTCATCGACCGTTTGAGAAAGTAAGCCTTGGAGTTGTAAGCCCGAGATGTTGGCATCGGTGAACACAAAGCCTAACATGGTGGCCATTTTCGGATGGATCATGCCACTGCCTTTGGCAAAACCGGTGATGGTCACTGATTTGCCATCGATCATCAACTGAGCACTGGCGATTTTGGCATGGGTATCAGTGGTCATCACCGCAGTGGTCACCCCGATATTTTGTTTCAATTGGAGCTGGTCGATGCCGGCGTGGATCTTCGTCATTGGCAATTGGGCGCCGATCAAGCCAGTAGAAGCGACACCGACGAGTTCAGGATCGATTTCCAATTTATCGGCAACTTGTTGTTGTTCCGCTAAAGCATTTTCCCAACCCTTAGCGCCGGTACAGGAGTTGGCGATCACAGAATTCATCACAATGGCTTGTAAGTGATGATTTTTAGCGATCAATTGCTTGCACAACTTGGTGGGTGCTGCGATAAACTGACTGGTCGTATAAGTGCCGGCGGCTGCAGCTGGGACTTTGGAGACTAACCATCCCATATCATTGTGATCACGCAAGCCGGCTTGGACGCCATCGGTGTAATAGCCTTTGGGCCAAATGAATTCATCTGAAATCGCCATGTCCATATCCTCCTAAAAGTTAAGGTAACGCCACTGTCGTTGGTAAGCCGGCCAGTGGATCGAAATTAAACATTTGATTGAAGTTTTGAATCGCTTGACCGCCTGCACCTTTGATCACGTTATCGATCACAGAAACCACCAAGATCGTGTTGGTGACTGGGTTATAAATGGCGCCGATATCGGTGAAGTTGGAGCCGACGACTTGTTTCAAAGTCGGCAATTGCTCGCTGGTAAAGCGAACGAAGAAATCATTTTGGTAAGTGTCATTGAAAGCTTTGGCAACTGCCGCACCATTGACACCAGGGGCCGCCTTAGCATAAATCGTCGCCATTAAACCAGTGGTGACTGGCAACAAAGTGGTGGTGAACTGCAAAGCTGGGACTTCCGGATCCCAAGTTTGGACCTCTTGCATGATTTCTGGGATGTGTTTGTGGGTATTGATCCCATAAAGTTGTAAATTCTCGTTAGTTTGGGAAAAATGGGTCAACGTGGTGAGCTTTTTGCCAGCGCCTGATGTGCCCGACTTAGCATCAACAATCAACGAATCTTTGACGATCAAGTGTTGTTGCACTAATGGTGCGAGTCCTAACAATGTGGCGGTCGCATAGCATCCGGGGTTGGCAATATAGGTGTGGCCTTGGGCATTTTCAAATTCGGCTAACCCGAAGTGGGCATCTTGTAAAGCTTTGGGATCAGCGGCGGGTTTGTGATACCACTTCTCATATTGAGCGGGATCTTTCAAACGGTAGTCCCCAGATAAATCGATCACTGGGAAGTGCGCTTTAATGAAGGGAACGGCTAAGGCGTTGGTGATCCCAGCGCTGGTGGCAAAGAACACGACTTGGTTGTCTGCCATGATGGCATCAGCATCATAAGGTAATAACAGCGTGGTTTCCGTTGGTCCAAATTGTGGGACAGCTTCATATAATGGTTGAGCTTGTTTTTGATCATGGCCGTATAAGTTGATTTGTGAAACTTCTGGATGAGATTTTAATAATTGATATAAGACCATGCCGGCATAACCGGTGACCCCAACGATTGCGACTTTCATGTGTCTGCCTCACTTATGCAAAATATTGAATGACAGTAGCTTACCCCCTTCTGACACAAAATACAAGCTTTTCGTGATTTTTATTCAACATTTATTCATATTTTAGCTGATTTTGACGGACTTTCTCTATATTCTATGAATATTTTGTTGACATTCTCATGAATATGCCGTTAAATATGGACAAGCAATAATGAATATCAGCTGCATAAATTTACGAGGTGGCGCAACATGAAAAAATATCTCTACCTACAAGACGGGACGCATTTTGAAGGCACAGCGTTTGGTGCGACCAATGAAATCGCTGGCGAAGTGGTGTTTAACACCAGTATGGTCGGCTATCAAGAAGCCTTAAGTGACCCTAGTTACGCCAACCAACTTTTGACTTTTACCTATCCATTGATCGGCACGTATGGCGTGGACATGACCCGCAACCAAAGCACTGGCGTTTTAGCGCAATGCGCGATTGTTCATACTTTGGAGAATGAACCTGGTCCTGACGGCGAAACGTTAAACGACTATCTATTGAAGTATCACGTGCCAGGCATTCAAGGCGTGGATACGCGTCAATTAACCAAACACATTCGCCAATCCCATACGATGCAAGCGGTGTTGTTGAATCAACCCTTAGTCGACGACTTTGATACGGTATACACCAAACTCTTCGCCCAATGTCAAAAGCCCCCCCAACTTGGCCACGCCACTTATCATAGTAAAGCGACTCATCCCAAGCATGTGGTGATGATCGACTTTGGCACCAAACAAGGCATTATCGACTCCTTAGTGGACAATGGTATTTCCGTCACCGTCGTGCCTTATACCACGGACTTGGCAATGATCCAAAACCTGTATCCTGATGGCATTTTATTATCCAATGGCCCTGGCGATCCTGCCGATTATGACGTCCTACCACTGATTCAAAAACTGGAACACTTGTATCCGATTGCCGGGATCTGCTTAGGTCATCAGATTTTAGCCTTAGCCAATGGCGCCAAAACTGTTGCCATGGCATACGGGCATCGCGGCATCAACCACCCCGTCCATGCCATCGGTTCAGATCACGCGATCATCACCAGCCAAAATCATGGCTACATGGTCGATCCAGATAGCCTTGCCGGTACAGATCTCGTCGTCACTGCCATCGAAGGTGATGATGGCACCATTGAAGGCTTAGCGCATCAATGGCTGCCAATGTTCACCGTCCAATATCACCCAGAAGCCAACCCTGGTCCTAAAGATGCCAGTGGTTTCTTCAACCAATTCAAACAGTTAATGGAAAAGAAGGTCGCCGCTCATGCCTAAAAATTTGAACATTCATAAAATCGTGGTGATCGGGTCAGGCCCGATCATCGTCGGTCAAGCGGCTGAATTTGATTATTCTGGTTCCCAAGCTTGTTTATCCTTACGTGAAGAAGGTTACTCAGTGGTCTTGATCAACTCTAACCCTGCCACGATCATGACTGATGATGATATCGCCGATAAAATATATTTGGAACCATTGACCTTAGAATCCGTCACTCACATTTTAGAAGTTGAAAAACCTGACGCTTTGTTACCGACATTAGGCGGCCAAACCGGCTTGAACATGGCGGTCGCCTTGGATGAAGCTGGCGTCTTGAAGCGTCTGAATATTCAATTATTAGGGACTGGCTTAGATACGATCCATCAAGCCGAAGATCGCCAAGCCTTCAAACAGTTAATGGAAGACTTGCACCAACCGGTCCCGCAATCCTTAACGGTTCATGATTTAGGCAGTGCCTTAAAGTTTGCCGATGCCTGTGGATATCCCGTGATTGTCCGGCCTGCTTTCACCTTAGGCGGTACTGGTGGTGGGATCGCACATGACGAAGCCGAATTGAAAATCATCGGCCAACGCGGTTTGGAATTATCCCCAAACACGGAATGCTTGATTGAAAAATCCATCGCCGGCTATAAAGAAATTGAATTTGAAGTGATGCGTGACGCCGCAGGGACCACTATTTCTGTCTGCTGTATGGAAAACGTTGACCCCGTCGGCATTCACACTGGCGACTCAATCGTCGTGGCGCCAAATCAAACCTTGGATGATCCGACTTTTCAAAAATTACGTTCAGCTTCATTGCAAATCGTCGATGCGTTGAATATTCAAGGTGGTTGTAATGTGCAGCTCGCCCAAGACCCAAATTCTGATCAGTACTACATTATCGAGGTCAACCCGCGGGTCAGCCGGTCGTCAGCTTTAGCCTCTAAAGCCACCGGTTACCCCATCGCCAAAATTGCCGCCAAAATTGCGGTAGGCTTAAACTTACAAGAGATTCAAAATCCAGTCACTAAAACCACTTTTGCCGCCTTTGAACCCACCCTAGATTATGTGGTCGCCAAGATCCCGCGTTTTCCTTTTGACAAATTTGTGTCGGCTGAGCGTCAACTGGGTACTCAAATGAAGGCCACTGGCGAAGTGATGGGCATCGGCACGACGTTTGAAGAAGCGTTGTTAAAAGCTGTTCAGTCTCTGGAATTAGACACCAAGATGCAAACCACTTTGTTGCCTAAAACGACCCCGACTGAATCAGAACTCACTGAGGCATTGGAACACCCTACCGATGTGCGCCTATTTTATTTATTTGAAGCTTTGCGCCAAGGTTGGTCCAAACAAAAGATCCAAGCGCACACGCAGATCACCATGTTTTTCTTGAATAAACTGGCACACATTTTCAACACGTTAACTGGCTTGCAAACTGGCCAGTTGACAGTGGCCAAAGCGCATGCCGCCAATCAATTAGGCTTCACTGCTGGGATGATCGCGCAAGCAGCCGGGGTTTCTGATTCAGTGGTCAACGCCTTACTACCAGCACCAGTTTATAAAATGGTCGATACTTGTGCTGGGGAGTTCGCCTCAGAAACCCCTTATTTCTACTCCACAGCCTTCCCTGGTGAAAACGAGTCTAAGCCTTTAGGCAACAGCATCATCGTTATCGGTTCTGGTCCCATTCGCATCGGCCAAGGCGTTGAATTTGACTACACCACAGTGCATTGTGTTCAAGCGATTCAAGCGGCAGGCTATCATGCGATCATTATCAACAACAACCCGGAAACGGTGTCCACCGACTTTTCAATTTCGGATAAATTGTATTTTGAACCACTGACGGCAGAATCTGTCATGCACATCGTCGATTTGGAAAAGCCACTCGGGGTCATCGTCCAATTTGGTGGCCAAACTGCGATCAACTTAACGGCCAAACTGGCCAAACTCGGCGTGAAGATTTTAGGCACCAGTTTAGCTGGCATCAACCAAACGGAAAATCGCCATGAATTTGAAACCTTGTTGGCCGATTTACACATCAATCAGCCTCAAGGTGACACTGCCATGAACCTTGAAGAAGCCCGGCAAATTGCCCCAGTCGTCGGCTATCCGGTGATGGTACGGCCAAGTTATGTCTTAGGCGGTCGGGCCATGGCGATTGTCGAAGATGAATCTGAGCTGGCAGAATATGTGCAAAAAGCCATCGCTGCCGCCCCACATCAGCCGATTTTGATCGATCATGATGTGCAAGGTTTGGAATGTGAAGTGGACATTTTGTCTGACGGCCAAGACGTGTTCATTCCTGGGATCATGGAGCACTTGGAAGGTAGCGGCATTCATTCTGGGGATTCTATCGCCATTTATCCCCCACAACACCTCACTGCGGCGCAACAAGCTGAAATCATCCAAACTGCCACGGCCATTGGCAAAGCGGTGCACTGCGTCGGCATGATGAACGTGCAATTTATCGTTGCCGATCAATTGTATGTCATCGATGTCAATCCGCGTGCTAGCCGCACTGTGCCATTCATGAGCAAAGTCACCGGCTATCCTTTGGCGAAGCTGGCAACGAATTTGATTCTCGGCAAAACTTTAGCTGATTTGAACTTGCCGATTGGCTGTCCAACGCCAAAACCTGGTGTGGCTATCAAAGCACCGGTTTTCTCCTTCACCAAATTACCTGGCATGGTCACTGGCTTAGCGCCTGAAATGAAATCCACAGGCGAAACCATCGGCTTAGGTCGAGATTATCATGAAGCTTTAGCCAAAGCCTTGTGCGACAGTTATCACTGCACCTTGCCAAAAGCTGGCGATGTGTTATTGAGTTCTCATCAACCCAATGCCGAGCTCGCCAGTGAATTAGCCAATGTCGGGGTGAAGTTGACGCTTGGGGATGGTCAAATTCCAGCACAAAAGCCTTGGGCCGTCTTGAATCTGGATGAACACCAAACCACCGCAAGTCCCTTGAACTATTATGCGCTGAGTCATCAAGTCCCATTGTTGACCAGCACTGCCACTTTAACTGGTTTGCTGGAAGCTGTGTTACAACCGGCGTGACCCATTAAAAAATCCTTCATGATCATCAATCCGATCATAAAGGATTTTTTATGTCATCAGCTTAATTTTTGCCTTGATCAGCTTGAGTCACTGCTTGTTGCGCAACGAGATTTAAATAATTAAATGGCTGATCATAATTCGGGTTGAACAACATATCCACAAAGGCGAGATCATCGATGGTATTGCGGTTTTGAATTGCGATAGATATGGCATTGGCGGACTGGGTGATTTCATGGGTCGACCATAACTGTGCCCCAAGCACCCGACGATCCTCTAGACAATAAACCAAGGTGATCCGCACATCATCATGCCCAGCCATAAACGCTGGGCGATAAGGGCCGACATACGTCACAGAATCAGCGTGAATGCCTTCTTTTTTCGCCCGAACCAGCGTTAAGCCTGTAGTGGCCAGCGTGTGATCGAATAACCGCATCGCCGTTGTCGCTTGTGTGCCGAGGTCTTTTTGAGTATTGCCAAAGACGTTGCGCCCAACAATATAGCCTTGGCGCACAGCGTTAGAAGCCAGCGGCACATAAGCGGATTTGCCCGTTGGATTGAAATGCACCGCACAGGCATCCCCGGCAGCATAAATATTTTCATCACTGGTTTGCATCCAGTGATTCGTCAACAATGCACCATGACGATCCATCGCGACTTGGCCTTGTAGCAACGCGCTATTGGCCAAAAAGCCGGTGCAAACAATGGCCACATCGGCGTCAATATTGCCAGACGCAGTTTCCACGGTAATGGCGTCATCGCCAACGCCAGCTTCAAAAGCCTCAACGCGCGCATTCAAATGCACTGCGACCCCATGCGCTTCAAGCTTTTCGGCAATTTCGGCAGACATCCCAGGATCGATATAATTGTTCAACAATTGGGCATTGCCTTGGATCAAGCTGACTTTATGCCCAGTATTGGCGAAAGCTTCGGCCAACTCCACGCCGATATACCCGGCACCGACAATGGCAATATGTTGGCCTGCCGCAGTATCTGCTTTGATCAATTCTGCTTGACGCGCATCTTTGCACATCAACACGCGAGAATCATCGATACCAAATAATGGCGGCACCTGCACATATGAGCCGGTGGTCATGATCAACTTGTCATAATGATCATCAAACACCGCATTCGACTTTAAATCTTGGACGCGCAAGGTTTGCGTTTTGGCATCGACGGCTAATACGTCATGGCGAATTTTGACGTCAACACCTAAACTGGCAAGATGTTCCGGGGTTTCGTAAAACATGTCAGAGAGCTTTTCCACTTCACCAGATAAGTATAAGGCGATCCCACAAGATAAGAATGAGACGTTATCGTCACGTTCATAAATCACCACATCAGCTTCTGGATGAAAGGCTTTAATGGCTTTGACTGCAGACACCCCAGCATGGGTACACCCTACGATCACAATTCTCAATTTCTTGTCCTCCTTATGCTGGATCATCAGGGGCTAAGCGCAACAAGTGTGGCTTGCCGTAAAAATACCCTTGGCGCAAATCAATGCGTAATTCATCGGCAACCACATCATCATGAGTGTCTTCAATGCCTTCTAAAATGAAGCGTAAATTGCGTTGATGCGCCAAATTTTGCCAGAATTCGACACGTTGATGAAGTACCGGATCTTCCAAACTTTCATCAAAGTTCTGCAAGGCAAATTTGATTTCAGACGCATAAGGCAATAGACCTTTGACATGGCTGAAATCATTATCCCCTGAATCCACATCGTCGAGACTTAATTCCATCCCCCGGGCCAAATAACGTTTGATTTGCGGTTCCAATAAGTCAAAAGTGATGTGTTTATCACTCGGCTCTTCAGTGAGCTCCACCACCAACTTAACGGGACGCAAAAAGTTCTGCGCTTTGATCAAGGCACTATTAACCTCATCATCAAGCAGTTGCGTGCGATTGAGATTCACTGAAACTGATGGAATTTTTAATGCCAATTTACTCGTTGTGGCCACTAAAACATCTGCGACTGTGTGTGCTGGAATGGCACTAAAGCTGACTGGAGGCCGCCACCCATTTTCGGTGTAAGTCTTCATCAACAACTCATAGCCGATCAAGGTATTATTGATCCGATTCAATTGGGGTTGGATGAAGTACCGATACATCGCCAAGCTCCTTATTTATGTCATCAATTCTTAATACCATTATCCTACTAACGCGACCCTTGTACAAATTTCTTAATTTGTAACCATTCTTATTTTGCTTAAGAAACAAAAATTATTTTCCGATATCTTACGAATCTCGGCGACGAACTTTCGATGTACGCTTTTGACACATATGCTTGAATAATTTTTAATTAATAATGACTAATATTTTTATTGGCATACCGGTGGTACAATATCGGCATGGAGGAATGCCCTTGATCTTACAACGTCCCAACTTACCCAATTTGCTCCAAACGCAAGAAGAGCTCAACCGCTTTGCCCACCAGAACTGCAAATGGACTTAACGGATTTTGTCAGCTACTACCAACTATGCCAAGCCGCTGTCAATGAGGTGGGCACTAAGCTCGAAAACCTCGATGCCGATTATCAACTGCACAATGCCCATAACCCAATCCACCACATGGAAGCCCGAATGAAAGACGCGCGCAGCTTGTTTCGCAAAGTCAAAGCACATGATCTGCCGCTGACGTTTGCCAGTATTCATGATCATATTTATGATATCGGCGGCATTCGCGTGATCTGCAACTACCAAGCTGATGTGTATACAGTCGCAGAGAATTTACTCGCGCAGTCAGATATCACCTTGATCCGGCAAAAAGATTCCATCAAGACCCCAAAAGCATCTGGTTATCGCAGTTTGCACCTAGTGGTATCCGTTCCGGTTTTTCAAGCCAAAGGCGTTAAAAACACCCCAGTCGAAATTCAACTGCGCACGGTCGGCATGGATACTTGGGCCAGCTTGGAACACAAACTGCGCTATAAAACCGATGTTGACGCAGACACTGTCGCGCACTATGCGGCACAACTGCATCAATACGCTGATGAAATGGATCATATGGAACTTGGTATGCAGGCTATTTTTCACGCCTTATCTGATCAAAAATAGTGGTTTGCTATCTTGTCAGCATACCAAGCATTCCAATTGCCGTCAAAAAAGCTTGTGAATTTCCGTATTAGGAAGTCACAAGCTTTTTTGTGTTACTCGAGATCAAAACACTGGATCACGCGATCGTTGCGCGGTTGTAGATCACGATTATTAGTGCCAAATTGATGGACAAACCATGCCGCTTGCTCAGCGGAAACGGTCGCGTGTTTGGGTTGGATCACATACCACTCGACGCCTTCCGTTAATGGCGGCGTGGTCAATGAACCCAGATAATGGTAAACCTTACCAGCAGTTGGCATTAAAGCCGATAAATCGATGGCTTCCGCATGTTGGGTGCCGGGTGCAAAGTCGTCGATTACTTGCTGGATAAGCGGATTTTCAGCGCCTTTGGTAAACAAAACCGCCACCACACACAACTGTCCAATCGCATTCTGATGAACAAAATGTAATTCTAAGGCAGCTGGTTGATCAATGACATGCTCAGCTGGCACATGAAAATGCGTTTGGACACAGTCATAAGCCTTTGTGCCGATTTGCACTTGGCCTAAACCGAGTAACTTAATCGTGGTGCCATCATCCAGTTCGGTTTGCATGCGATAAGGGGCGGTGACCGCTAAATGCAAATTGGCGACGACTTGGGCATCGTGCAAGGCAATCGGTGATTCTTGAGCGCCAAAGCCATTGGGCCAAGCCGCTTGTTTGCCATAATCTAAAACCATGATCCCATCTCCTAAAATTAATTTTGAATGGTTTGTAATTCACGATATTGTTTGGTCATCCAACTGGTATAGGATAACCCTTTTGGCAAGGTTTCAGTGACATGTAAAATCGGAATATGATATTTTTTTGCCATTGTGATCGCGTTATCCACGATTTTGCTGGACACTTGGGTATTCACCACGAAAAAGGCGATTTTACCAGTTGCCATTTGCCGATTGAGTTGGCGCACGTCTTGGGGACTCGGGTCACTGCCTTCTTCCACGGCTTGCGCAAAATGCGTGTTCGCCACGCGATAGTCCATATAAGCTAAGGCATTGTTAAACACTGGCTCAGAAACCGCGACTTGTTTGTCACCCGCATTTTGCTTGAGTTGATCGATCAAAGTCATCAGCGGTTGCAGTTTTTTGATATAGGTTTTGGCATTTTGTTGATAGTCAGCTTTGTGTTTTGGATCTAACCGCCCTAATTTGGTCGCCAATGCGCGCGCAATTTTCGGCATGGCCGTTGGCGTATACCAAATGTGTTCATTTTGACCATTTTTGACGCCGACGATTTTGGCCGCAGACAAGGTCGAAACGGATGGTTCGGCGGCAGTCAACTTATTCATCCAGGCATCATAGCCGGCGCCATTGGCTAACACCAAGTCCGCTTTGGCAACCATTTTACCGGTGGTCACGGTAGGATCAAAGTCATGGGGATCAACGGCTGGATCATTGATCACGCTGGTCACGGTGCCATGTGTCCCCACCACGGCTTTGGCGACTTCCGCGTAAAAATCGACGCTGGTCACGACATGCATGCGGTGATTGGGCTGAGGCTTAGCCGCACAGCCTGCAAGGGTCAGCACTAATACTAGGAAAAACCATTTTAATTTTCGCACAGGCATCCTCCGATTCTGAACATATTGTACCAAAAATTTGCGCCAATGCTTGCAGGTTTATGCCAAAATCGGCATACTAGACGAAAAGGGGGCTCGATCATGGCATTGTTTGACCGCGAAAATCAACTGATCCAAATTCTTGAAAGTCTCTCGCGCACAGGGAACATTTCCCAAACCGCCAGTGAGTTATTTATGACCCAACCCACGGTCAGTAAAATTATCCGCACGCAGGAAAAAGAATTCAACTGTGAATTCATCGATCGCACCGCACATCCATTGAAGCTGACTTACGCCGGCGAATATTATCTCAACAAAATTCGCCAGCTCGCCCAATCGTATCAAACCTTAAGCCATGATCTGCAAACTTATGCCCAAGACGCCCATGGCCATATTTCCATCGGCGTCAATTCAAGTTTAGCCCAAGTGGTTTTGCCTGAACTACTTCCATTATTCCATCAACGCTTCCCGCAAGTCGGCATTCAATTGCGAGAACTCGATTCCACCGTATTACAACAAGCCGTCCAAAACGGCGAACTCGATGTCTACATCGGCGTGACCCCAGCTTATAACGCGGCGCTGGCTTATCGACATTTGTACAACGATGGTGGGGCTTTGATTTTGCCAAAACGCATGCAGCCAAAAGTGATGCCAGATTTGCCGATCGTCAATGTCGCACCTTTTGTCAACGGCCAAGATTTCATTTGCGAAACACCAGAATCAGATTTTCAACGCAATGTGGATGGCTATTTGACCAAATATCATATTGCGCCAAGCACCGTGTTGCAAACCCCGAACTTAACCACTGCATGTGCGCTGGCTTGCGCCGGACTTGGGACTACCATCATCCCCCACTCGATGCCTGTGCACTATCTCAAAGATCAAGCCGTTTGCGTGTTGCCGATCGCAGAATCTGCTTTTCAAACGGCGGTGGAAATCGTTTATAACCAAGAACGCCACTTAACGTCTCCGATCCAAGCTTTCATTGACTTAGCGATTCAACACTATCACGAAATTTCTGAATGATTGTTTCCAAAAACCCGTCACTTTTTTCTGCAAAGTGACGGGTTTTGTTGTACTCTTAACAAGAGCCAACAATTGAGCGCGGCAAATGCTTTCGTCAAGCTCTTGTTTTTGGTCGCGGGACACTGCCATAGCGCGCGGCGTACCAGCACCATTTTTGACTCCGATAAAAACCATTGCACAGTTTTTTTGTTGTGCCATATAGGAGGAACAATCTATGAATGGCAGCACTGCCTTCCATTTGAAACAAATTATGAGCGCCGAGCATTTAAGTGTGACGCAAGCCGCAAAGCAAATCGGGATCTCTCCGGTCAGCATGCGCAAAGTCTTAAAAGATGCCAAAATGAGTACTGCGGTGATGTTTAAGATCAATCGCTTCATCGATGAACACGAAAGCATCATTGCCACCAAGCCTGGTGAATTACCTCAAGCAGCAAAGCCCGCTGAATCCGCCAAAAAAACTGCGCCAGCAAAAACCACTGCTAAAAAAATCACCCCAGCAAAGCGTAACCATAAAGAATTAGCTGAAAAAGCTGCCGCAAAGAAAACAGCGAAGAAACAACCTGCAAAGAAAGTTGCCGAAAAGCCAGCTAAAAAAGCCACACCGGCTAAAACCAGTGCCAAAGCCGCAACTGCTCAGCCAAGCAATGCTAAACAAGCACCGGCCAAGCAAAATGCATCGAAGCAACCGGCTACCAAGCAACCCGCCAAAAAGGTGTCGGCCAAATCGACAACTAACCAACCAGTTGCCAAAAACCAAGCTAAAAAAGCCACGAACAAGGCCAATACCAAGCAAACCAATGTCAAAACTACCGCTAAAACCGCTGAACAATCGGTTAAGCCTGTTGCCAAGCCAACAACAACTCAAGCGCAACCGAAAAAAGTGGTACGCAAACAAAAACCAGCGCGCTTTACCATTCATCAAATCGATGGCGCCCCAATTCAAACTGAAGCCGAACATGAAGCCGAACGTTTAGCCCAAGCCGCAGCAGTTGAAGCCCGCGCTGAACAATTATCTCAAGCTGGTGTTGGCAGCATGAATCCAACTGCCCAAGTGCCTGCCCATCGCAAAGCGCAAACACCAGCCGTGCAACAACCAAAAGCCACTGCGTCAAAAACAGAAACCAAGCCTGAAAAAACAGCCGTTGCAGAAAAACCTGTGACACCAAAAGCAACTCCAGCTAAACCAGTGGCCCAACCTCAACCACAAACTAAAGCGGCTGAACCAAAAGTGGCCCCAGCTAAACCTGCTGCGCAACCAGAACCTACCAAGCCGAATGCATCAGTAAAACCTGAGCCAAATCCGGAAACAGTAAAAACTGAAGCGCCAGCAAAAGAAACGCCAGTGCAAGTGGATGAAGCCAAAGCTGCAGAACCTAAGAAAAATCCGCAAACGTTGCAATTGTTCATCGATGAATCGTTTGTGCATGGCAATGATTATCAACGCAACATGTTTATCGGCGCAACTTTAGTCGATCAAGACAACGAACACGCCTTAGATCAATTCTCCAACACTTTGTATCCATTTGGTTGGCAACCAGGCGATGAAGTCAAAGCCCGCGGTAAGAGCCATGACCAAATTGCTGCCATGTTGACGCAAGCCCACGGCGACCAAGCGCAAAACTTTGTCACTTATTCCCCACAATCCGATATGGGTAATTTCGCCTTAGGCTTTGGGATCTGGTATCCATACTTAGCCACGATTTTACGCGTGTTAAACACCTTGGATTACTTACCAAACAAAGTACGCATCGCTTTGGATCGGCGCAACGAGTTTGAAGATGAACAATTAGCCGTGGCTGCGCGGATGTTGAACGCTTATGTCAAAGCACAAAGCGGCAAAGACGTGATGTTCATGTTGCGCACCAGCGACTCCAAGTCGACCATCGGGATTCAATATTCTGATTTCTCTGCTCACGCCGCATTGACCTTCACCAAAGAACAATTGGCTGAATGCGGGATCACCCGCTTGGAAGATCTCGGCAGTCAAATCGGCGATCAAATCACTTTATTCTCCATGATCGGTTTGCAAAAATATATGTTGGACGATCGTTCTGTGGTCAAACAACAAGCCGGCTTTAAAAACCCAGTATTGGTCGCCGCTGAACGCTTATTCCGTTTAGCCAACAAAGCCACCAGTTTATCGCAAGTGCCTGATGAAACCTTGACGCAAGCGAAATTAGTCGTCAACCAGTTGTTGCAAGTGTGCCCAAGTGCCATCAGCGGTGCCATCAACAAAATGCCTTTCCAAACTTGGTATGATATGGTCGCTCGCGCTGCCGCCTTGTTGCACTACAACGACGAAACCTTACCAAACTTTGAATTAGATCCAGATGCGATGCAAATCGCCCAAGACGCGTTGAATAATATTGTCAACTTGTTGGCCACTGCGCGTTAACCGCATCACAATGAAACGAGACCGCTGAAGTTCAGCCGCCTCGTTTTTTGATTGTACGCACAAAAAATGCCAACCAGCGATTGGGCGGGTTGGCGACGGTTTGGGTTGGTTGGACCCGTGTCCGCATGATCAACTTTACAAGGGGCATTTTATCATGGCAATGATAGCTTGACAAAGGTGCTGATTACAAGATTCGCGGTAACACTGGTCGGCTGAAGAAATTCCCTTGCCCATAAATCACGCCAAAGCGATCAACTAACCGCATGTCCGCATCTGATTCAATATTATTTAACGCGAGTTCCAAATGATGGACGGCACAGACATGTTGCCAGTAACTGAGATTAGCTAACAACTCAGCATCAGCCGACACATCACGCTTTGAGGGTAAGGAAACCTTGACTGTATCAAAGAATTGGATCACTGGCGCAAATTCAGCAAACAATCCTGGTGTTTGGGCATCATCGATTACAAAGCGGACGCCAGCTTTGCGAAAACTCGGCGCCACTGCCGCAAAAATTTCCGGATTCGTGATATGCGTCATTTCGATCAGCAGTTCAACTTGGGCGTTGGCATGCAAGTAGGCTAACAAGGATTCGCGAATCCGAGTGGTGGCCAATTCATCCACTTCGAAATTCATTGACAACGAAGGCACTTCTAACTGATGAAAAATTGACCGGATCAAACTCATCATCGTATCCGTGGTCACCGCATAATTTTCTGCGCGGCCCCATTGCCCATTCGCGTACCGTTCCAAACGCATTTCATTGGCGACTAAATGGCTATCGGCTAAGCGCATGATCGGTTGGGTGTAATAAGTGAAGTTGATCATCGCCGAATGCGAATTATTTAAAAGATCCGCTTGACCGTCTACCGTGATGCGATCGCGACCATGTTGTTTGGATAAGTACATCGAGTTATCCGCGCGTTTTAACAAATCAGATAATGCCGTATCTTTTTGCTCTAAAAATGCAACGCCGACCGAAACCGAGCAGCGAAAATGATTATCTTGATAAGCAACCGGCACTGTGCGCACCGCATTCCAACAATTGCGCACCAATGCCATGGCACTATCCATATCAAAGTCTGGCATTAATATCGTCAGCTCTTCGCCACCGGTGCGGTACAACTCCGCTGGCGCAACTTTTAACTCAGCTTGTAAAATTTTGGTCAAGCCGATCAACACGGCATCCCCAGCAGCATGGCCATAATCGTCGTTAAAGGATTTAAAGTGATCGATATCCATCACCGCAACTGCCAACTGACCGCTGACTTGTTTGCAATCTTCAAAGATCTCCACGCCGTTGGTATTTAACCGTGTCAAGCTAAACGCCTGCGTCAACGCATCGTGATTCAGTTCTGCCGTGAGACTATCGCGCTCGGCCACCACCGAACGCATTCGATGGATATAACTAAAGGAATACCCGCTCATCAACGCAAAAATCAAAGGATAGCCGAATAAACTGCGCAATGGCACATCCACATAAGTGATCCAAAACAGTGTCGCCACCGTAATAGCAAACAACATATACCAAGCCAGGTGATAATGAACCGTCGTTTGAAACCGCCGTAAGATCACTGACGTCAATGCAAAAATCACGGCCACTAGGATGAATAAGTGTTCATCAAAAGGATGATTGATAAACCAAAAGAAACTCATCACTGCCCAATTGAACAGATATTCAACGATGCTCGTGCCTTCATCTAACAATGCGTAACTGATCACAAATAGCAATAAGTTGACATACATATCGCCACCTTGTTGCACACTCACAGCCGCCCACTGTAAACCGATTGCCACCCCTAACATGATGCCAATGCGAATCGCAGTATTGAGTCCGCGCTTTTGCCAATTGCCACGCTCAGTCCGCAAGCGTTGATAAAAAGCGGAATCATAATAAGTTAAATAACCAGCCACGAAAAACACGGATAAAACCGTCCGCCCGATCCACATCCCAAACGCCATATGCGTCCCCCAAATCAACATCTTTTGCATACACTTCTTTTAGTAAATCGCGTCATCACGCGCTTGTCAACGAAAAATCAGTTAGTTCAAAAAATAATTCAAATATTTCAACACAGGCGTGCATCATGTTGATTGGTTCTCCACATTTCGCATGATTATTTACTTACATCTTCAAGGATTTGAGTTTTTACAGTTTTGCGGGGTAAATGCCATTGCGACCGTCCGATCAAAAAGCCAAACGGCGCGACGCGATAACAAAACCATGCCAACCCAAAACTAAGCGCAACCACACCAGCAAAACCCAAGGGTAACGCCCATAACAATTGATGGGCTGACCACCCAGTTTGAGCCAATCCCCAACGTAGCGCCAGCAAGGCGAGAGTTTGATTCAAATACATCCCAAAACTAACGGTCGCAATATTGTGGATCATTTTCGCTACCCAATGTCTCTCATGCACTGATCGCCAAACGGCAAAACGTTGACCCAACCAATACATGGTCAAAATCATCGCGGTATCATAAATCAACATGTAAGGTTGGTGTGGGGATAAGGCATGTCCGCTGCTTAAATTAAGCACGCGTTGATTAAACCAACGATAATAAATCACGGTGCCAAGGCCTAAACTGATCGTGATTGGCACCAACAAGCCTGCCACTTGATTCAACCAAGCCGTCACTGGTTGGTGATGCAACGCGACATACCCGCCGAGCACCACGTAAAACTGATACACGAACACATTGATCGAATATGCTTTAAACCAATACGGCCAATTGCTGGTATCCACACCCCACAAGCCATACTTGATCAAGGTGACCAAACTCAACTGGATCAAAAAGCTGATCACCACCAAGCGTAATTGATGGGCCTCAAAGCGATGAAATAACTTCACGATCAAAGGAAACAATAGGTACAGTTGCATCGTGATTAACAAATAGTACATATAGAAGTGATCGCCATGCAGGAGCATTTTCGACAATTGGGCCCAAGTGTCGTTGCCTTTGTTTAAGGCGATCATCAACCCTAACAGCAACGTGTTCCACATTAAATATGGCCACAAGACGCCGTTGTAGCGTTTCTTCAAAAATTTAGGCCAGTCATGTTTTTCATAATAAATCATCATCAATACCAAACCCGTCATGAACATGAACCCCATCCGCGAAAAATGCCCGACCATGCGAATGCTGCGCAAGGCATAATACGGGGTGTGCCAATGATGCGCCATCAGACTGGTGAATTGATTGATCGTATGGTTCCAAAGCACCCCGCAGATGAAGAAAGCACGCATGAAATCCACTTCATGTAAATAAGGTCGTTTTACCATAAGTTCCTCCTGAAACGACAAAAAGCGGGCACCTGATAAGGCTACCCGCAATTTCCCGATTTGATTGCATTCAATATAGCGAAACTGGCTTAAATAGAACTTAAACCAAAAACTTTTCATTCTAACCAATTTCCACTAAACTGAAAGAAACTAGTTTTGGAAAGGACCCTATGTTAACTGATTTGATCGCGGCGATCACCCAAGCCGATACCCTCATCATTCATCGCCATATCAATCCAGACCCGGATGCGTTTGGTTCGCAAATGGGCTTGAAAGCCTTGCTTCAACATCAATTTCCCCAAAAACAAGTCTTCGCAGTTGGGGAATCACAGCCAAATTTAAACTGGATCGGCACGCCTGATATAATCGCTGACACCACTTACCAAGATGCCTTGGTCATTGTGATCGATACTGCTAACACTGCACGCATTGCTGACTCACGATACACCACTGGCGATCAGCTGATGAAAATCGATCATCATCCGGATCGTGAACCTTTTGGCGATTTATCCTATGTGGATACGGATGCTTCAAGTAGTTCTGAAATCGTCGCTGATTTGGCCAAAGCTGCAGGTTGGGCGTTGACGCCTGAAGTCGCGCGGTGTTTATATGCTGGGATCTTGGGGGATACCGGACGCTTCATGTTCGATCTCACCACACCTAAAACCTTGCGCGTCGCCGCTGACCTGATGGCCCAAGGTATTGATGCGCCAGCCATTGCCCGCGCCGAAGATCAACTGACGCCGAACATGGCAAAGTTGATCGGTTATGCCTTGCAACATACTGAAGTCACCTCAGCTGGTGCTGGGAGTTTTATTTTATCCACAGAAATCCGCGAAAAATTCGACGTGCCGTTAGGTTTGGAACAACTGGCGGTGAATTATGTGGGTAAGTTGACCACCATCGATGCTTGGATCATGTTTACGGAACGTCCAGATGGTCAATATCGCTGTGAATTGCGCAGCAAACATCAGCCGATCAATCAAATCGCTGTGGCCTTTGGTGGCGGTGGACACCCACTCGCTTCCGGTGCGGTGGCCAAAGACTTAGCCACTTGCCAACAAATGATCACGACATTAGATGATTTATTAAAGGAGAACGTCAAATGAAAACCGCCTATTTAGCCGAAAGCTGGTTCAACCCAGATCAGATCCGTTTATTGGATGCAGCGACCCCAAAACTGCAAGCGAATCCGACACTTGATTGGAAAAACTCGTTCCGCCCGCAAGAACACGCCTATCAAAACTGGACCCCTGCCGATCATCCTGACATGTTTGCCAATCCAGAATGGCAAATGGCGACTTTTCGCGAAGACGTGTCTGGCATCAATGCTTCAGATATCGTCGTCGCGTTATATGACCCCACGCCTCAAAACTCCGATCCTGGCGTTTTATGGGAAGTCGGTTATGCTTACGGTTTGAGCAAACCAGTGATCTTGGTCTTACCAGATGACTGCCAAACGGATCTGAACTTAATGCCCGCCCTTGGTGCTACTGCTGTGATTTCTGTTAAGGACTTAGCCAGCTTCAACTTTGATCAACCTCATTTGCGTCATTTTGAAGGTAGCGTTTATTAACTTTGGGAAAACTCTCCCAAACAAAAAACTTTTCCCCAACTGTTGAGGAAAAGTTTTTTGTTTTAGGCTTGCTGTGCGGTCAACGCTTGGGCTTTTTTGCCACCGAAGCTGATCAAGCGCATCGCGTTGAAGATCACGACTAGAATCGAGGCTTCATGGACAAACATGCCACTGGCCATATAGATGAAGCCTGCGATCAAACCGATCAATAAGAATGCAACCACCGCAATGGCAATGGCAACATTTTCTCGGGTGTTCAACACCGTCTTTTTGGCTAAGCGATAAGCGTGATTCAACGCCGCAAAACTCGATTGCATCAACACGACATCAGAGGTTTCGATCGCCACATCAGTCCCAGAGCCCATCGCAATGCCAATATCAGCTGTCGCCAGAGATGGGGAATCATTGATTCCATCGCCAACAAAGGCAACGGTGCGGCCATCGGCTTTAAATTGTTGAACAAACGTGACTTTATCTTCTGGCATGAGTTCCGCATGCACTTCATCAATGCCTAATCGATTGGCAACATGTTCAGCCGTGGCTTGGTTATCCCCAGTTAACATCACCAAATGCTTAGCGCCAGCTTGCCGCAAGTTAGCAAGTTGATCTGCCATGCCTTCCCGAATTTGATCCGCGATGGCAAAAATACCTGCGATTTGATCATCAATGGCGACGATCACAGTCGATGCTCCGGCACTGGCGAGCTCGTGCAAGGAAGCGGCTTGTTCGTCCGTTAAATGCAAATCGTGAGCGGCGAGTAGTTTTGTATTCCCGGCGCAAACGTGATGGCCGTCAATGGTTGCGGCAATGCCTTGGCCTTTGATCGTATTGGAATCGGTGATGGTTAAACTTTGATAATCTTGACCTTGGTTGTCAGCATATTGCGTCAAAGCGCGACCCAACGGATGATCGGATAAGCTTTCAAGCGCAGCCGTTAAGCGAACCAGTTGATTTTCATCGTCTGTATAAGTTAACACTTGGTCGACTGCGGTTTTACCTGTGGTCAAGGTGCCAGTTTTATCAAAGACGAAGGTGTCGACTTTGGCAAAGGTATCCATCGCTTCGCCGCCTTTGACCAAGATCCCGCGCTTGGCGCCATTGCCGATTCCAGCAACATTAGACACCGGCGCGCCGATCACTAACGCCCCAGGGCAGCCGAGGACCAACACGGTGATCGCAGTCCGCAAGTCTTTGGTGAAAATGAAGACCAATGCTGCAAGGACTAAAACTGCCGGGGTATAGTACTGCGCGAAACGATCGATAAATTTTTCCGCATGGGACTTAGTGTCTTGCGCATCTTCAACTAATTCGACGATTTTAGCAAAAGTGGTATCATCGCCGACTTTGGTGGCTTCAACATCTAAAAAGCCATCGCTTAACATGGTACCAGAAAACACTTGATCTCCAACTTGTTTGGACACAGCACGCGATTCGCCAGTCACCGCAGCTTCATCGGCATAACCAGAACCGGAAACCACATTACCGTCAACTGGAATGGCGGCACCAGTTTTGACCCGGACGACATCCCCTTCATCGACATCATCGACATCGATTTCTTCAAGGCTACCGTCAGCTTGGACAACTTGGGCCGTAGTCGGCGCCATTTCAGTTAAGCTCTTGATGGATTCGCGCGTTTTGGACAAGGTCTTTTGTTCCAAAAAGTTCCCGAATAAGAATAAGAACGTGACGATCGCAGATTCATTGTATTCGCCGATCACAAACGCCCCGATCACTGCCAGCGTGACCAGAAATTCAATGGAGATCACTTTCACGCGAATCGCTTGGTAAGCGTGCATGGCAATCGGCATTACCGCGATAATTGACGCTATGGCCAAGACGACCGCGTAAATCGTTGGCTGACCTAAGAATTTGGCAGCATAGCCGATCACGATCAAAGCGGCGGATAACCAGGTGATCGTGGTTTGGTTTTTTTGTAAGAATTGTTGGAATTTCATGATGTGCTTTCCCCTTTCACTCATTGACAAGTTCATTGTATGGCGGAAGCTGAAATTAAAACTTGACGCACATCAAGTTTGATCAATTCATGATAAAAATTTACGCTTGACTCAATTGACCTTGAGTGCATCCACGCGGTATGATGGGATAGCTGATGCGTTCAGTCAGTCACTTCAAAGGGGAACAAGCAATGATCACCTTTTACGGTCAACCCAAATTTGCTAATATCGATAATGCGACCACTGCTAGCGGCTATGAACTTTTGATCCGCCAGCAAGTTGATGGTCGGTGGCTTTTGCCTGAAGATTTTACGGCGCTACCATCCGATCAATTCGAATATTTATTACGCAAAGCGTTACAGGCGATTCCATCAACGATCACACGCGTGTCCTTCAATTTGGAGCGGGTGCATTTTATTAATCCGGCATTTCTTGACATGGTGCAACACGTGCAAGCCGATACCGACGTGACGTTGACTGTTGAACTCACTGAACGCTACGATCCTAACATTGACAATTTGACCATCGTCCAAGCTGCCAAAGCTTTCTTTGATGCAGGCATTGAAGTGGTCGTCGATGACGTCGGCAGTGGCAATAACTTGCCCGGCTTAGTCGAAGCGCTGACACCATACGTGGTGGGCTACAAATTCGGGATTCAGAATTTACGCCCTTATGCCACTGACGCTGATTTACGCGACCGCCTAGGCTTTTGGGCCGAGCAAGCCGAACGCAAAGCAAAGCGCTTTGAAATCGCTGGCGTTGAATCTTTGGATGATGTTGAAAACACGCAAGCCATCCCCGCTTGTTCTGACATCCAAGGTTATTACTTCGGCCAACCGGTGCCACTGTGTACCGAAGATCTGTAAATGAACACAAAAGCTCAGACATCATGGTCTGAGCTTTTTTAATGCTGTCCGGCATCGTAAGTGTGGTTTTCATCTTCCAGTTAGTTATACCAATTGCCTAGCGGCCCGAAAACATGTGAGCTCCAGCGCCTTGGCGTCACTGCGGAAAGCTGGACAAGTTGCCGGTGCGGCCGGCGCCAGAGATTGGCCAAACCCAGGCCAATGCTCTTTTGCCTAGATTTGAAGCCAAGAAGAACGCTTATCTTCAAATCTGCCGGTGAAATCCGCGCGAACCGCCATAACCCGGCGCCTCACTTGATTTCACTCCCACAGGTAATTGTCCAATTTTCCTCCGTTCTGCCAAGCCGCTTCCGCTCACATATTTTCTAAGTTGGTATTACTAACTTACAGATTGAAATGTCTCACCACCGCGCTGTCAGCTCGTGTAATCGCAGATACACGTTGACATCATACGTTTCGTAGCCATCGGGCGTCAGTGGTCTAACGTAGTGGAAGTGATTTGAAATTGGGACGGAAGCTAGCCACCGGTACGTGGTGAGAGTGCTGTTGGTGGTTTACCACCTACAGCACTCCGCAGTCGGAGATCCGGCGAGTGGGGAGCGTAGCGAGACATCTCGGCTAGCTCCGCCGAGGACCCTCTCCACGTACCGGTGGCCAGCTGGAGTCCCAATTTCAAATCACTGAAACGGAGATAGACCACTGACACCTGATGGCGGACATGAAACACTTATGCTGCCGGACAGCGTTTGCCAAAAAATAGCCTGAACCTTTTTTGGCCAGACCATTTGCAATCATTATGTTTAGTGGATGCCTAGCATAATTTTGGCTTGGCGGGATAAGTTATCCACAGACCAGGCAGGTTCCCATACTAAATTGATTTTCACTTCGTTGACTTCTGGCATGCGCGACAAGACGCTATCTATGTCTTCAGATAACATGTCAGACAATGGACAGCCCATGATCGTCAACGTCATGGTCACCGTGCAGACGCCGTTATCAATGGCGACGTCATAAATTAAACCGAGGTCGACGACATCCACGCCAAGTTCCGGGTCGATCACTTGCTCCAGCGCCTCTAGTGCGTGATCTTTAAAGGTTTCATCCATCATGTCGTCCTCCATTTCATTAGGGTTATTATAGCCCGCAATCAGAATTTGCGCCACTGCCGACTTTTGCGCCGTCATTCAAAGGACTATAATAGACCCATCTTATACAAAGGGATGACCTGAATTGACTGAATATCATCACGGTTCTTGTACCACAGTATTAGTCGGCAAAAAAGCTTCCATCGACGGCTCCACCATGATTGCCCGCAACGAAGATGGCTTTGCGCCCTTAAACTTTGAAAAATTTGTTTTGGTGAAGCCTAAAGATCAACCTCGCCACTACCAAGCGAAGTTATCAAAATTCCACATCGAATTACCAGACGACCCAATGCGCTACACTTCAACGCCTGATGTTGAAAAAGAACACGGCATTTGGGCCGCAGCTGGCATCAACAGCGCCAACGTCGCCATGACTGCCACTGAAACCACTACGACCAACTCCCGTATTTTAGGCTTGGATCCATTGGTCAAAGATGGCTTAGGTGAAGAAGATATCACTGCCATCACCTTACCTTACATTCACTCCGCCCGCGAAGGGGTTGCCCGTTTAGGCGCCTTGCATGAAAAATATGGGACGTATGAAACTAACGGGATCGCCTTTTCTGATGAAGATGAAGTTTGGTATTTTGATACTATCGGCGGCCATCACTGGGCGGCAGTGCGCATTCCAGACGACGCGTATGTGATCGCGCCAAACCGGTTCAACATCGACTGGTTTGACTTTGATTCCGATGACACCATGTGCTCAGCGGATTTAAGGGATTTGATCGATCAAAATCATTTGAACCCTGATCGCAAAGGTTACAACTTGCGTCACATCTTTGGTTCTGCCAAACCAAAAGATACCCGCTACAACAACCCGCGCGCATGGTTTGGTCAAAAGTATCTCACCCCAGACGTGGAACAATCCCCAATCGATCAAGACTTGCCATTTATCTGCCACGCCAATCGTTTGATTTCCATTGAAGATGTCAAGTTCATCGAGTCTTCTCACTACCAAAACACCCCATATGATGTGTATGGTACCGGCACTGAAGCGCAAAAGAAGCAATTTCGGCCGATCGGCATCAACCGGAACCAAGAATTGCACATTTTGCAAATTCGTCCAGACGTTCCTGATGCCTTGAAAGGCGTGCACTGGTTAGCCTTTGGGCCAAATACCTTTAACGCGGTGGTGCCATTTTATGCCAATGTTGAAGACACACCGGCCGCTTATCGCGATACCACCACAGAATTTGATCCTGCAAACATGTACTGGTTGACCTACCTGCTGGCAACATTCGGCGATTACGATTTCGACTTATTCCAAGATCAAGAAGACTTGTTCGAAGAAAATTCTGTCGCCCAATGCCGCAAGTTGCAACACGAGGCTGACGCTGCCGCCGCTAATCAACAAAACTTGCCAGCTTACTTAACTGACATCAACCAAAAAATGGCTGACGCAGCTTTGAAGCAAGCTACTCACTTGTTAGGTGAAATGGTCAAATTATCCGCACCACGCATGGCGTTACAATTTACGTTGAACGACTAATTGAAGCTTAACGCCCACCGAAAAAAATCGGCGGGCGTTTTTTTGAATCGTGGTTTTCATTTCGCACTCACGAAATCATCATTGTCATGTCATGCTACTAAATCATTGTCATGATACACAAACTGAAGCAGAAAGTTTAATACGGTTGGTAAATCTGGACCTTGTGAGGTGGTGCCTATGCACCTTTTCCAAACTCTCGGGAAAGAAGGAACCATTTTGTGAGCGTAGATGCGGCGTTGGTTATCACGTTAACCTTTGGGGTCTTGTTAATAGATCTCATTGGGTTGATGATCAAACTCATCGAATTCGTAGACAAACAAAAAAACCGTCAGTAAACTCTTGGCCGAGTCTGACGGTCTATAGCGTCATATGAATGCCAGCCGTCTTTAACGGTCTGCTTGGAGGTTGTGTTAGCGCACAGCCTCTTTTTGATGACTTTATTATAGCATGTCGGGACACGCAATCACAATCAAAAAAATCGAGAGTCTGGTTAGCTAACACTTTCGTCACTTCCCTCGACAGCATTCGACATCAAGCATACACTATGGGTGCACTTGAACATGGAGGGGTCAAAATGAAAAAAAACGAGCAAGCGTTATACGAGTTGATTGATGCGGCGTATCCAGAGCATGGGAACTTTGAATGGATCGATGCTTATAACCAGATTTTGTTGAAGTACGCCAAAGCCTTGAATGACGGGGAATCGATTGAAAAAGTGCGCGTGCCAATGTATATCGAATTGTACCAATTACCTTATTTCCGCCCGATGACGCTATCGCCTGCTGGTCGGGCCCTGTACGGCAAGTTGCATCAAGATTGCCATGACTACGATGCCAAGCAGCTACGTGAAAAAGCCTTAGCCTATGGCATCATCATGGCAGCTGGCACTTGGGGCGCAAGCTTTGGTGGGAATTAAAAATGGTTCTGTTCGCAAATAGATTGCGAGCAGAACCATTTTTAATTTACCAATTTAACATTTCACGAATTTTCATGACCAAGCGCACTGGCGGCCACACCATATCGATGGCCACGCGTTGCACCCCATCGAGGCGCTCTAAGACGCGCGCGATTTCTTCACCAGTCGATTCTGCTAAGGGATTGCCCCATACCGATTCCGGCATAGTGACGATACAATTGCCATCAGCGTCCACTTCAACGTGGTTGATCAGCCCTAAGCGGACCACATCCACCCCTTGAACCGGTTCGATGACACTGCGTAACACGGCACGTGCTTGTTTGGTAATATCAATCATGTGCTCAGCTCCCTTCTCTGTACAATAATTATTATACCGCTTCGGGAACGTTTTCTCATGTACGAAAACGATAAGTCTTCTCAGAAACTTCTTATTGCAACATGCCATGACTTAATATTTAGTATCTTATTATTTTTATCTCAGTAAAAATCTATTTTTCTAATAGTTTTATCAGACTCCGATATTGACTCAGTTGCCATTGCAAGTAGGTTTGCTTGCGCGGCATTGTTTCAGTGACTTTGAGGATCGGTACGTCGTTGTCCTTGGCCTGTTGCACCAAATTGCTGACGACTTTGCTTTGTACTTGTTTGTTGATCACTACAAAGGCGACTTGGTGTTGTTTCAACAACTTAGAATTCTTGCGAATATCTGCCGGCGTCGGGTCGCTACCTTCCTCGATTGCCTGGGCAAAATGTCGATCTGCGACTGATACGCCTATGGCCGTGAGCGCATTGTTAAACACCGGTTCAGAGACGATCGCTGATTGCCCGCGGCTTAAGGTTTTTAATTGGGCCACGGCTTGGTCTAAAGGTTTGAGGCTTTCAATGTAGTGCTTGGCGTTACGTCGATAAGCTGCTTGATGTTGAGGATCGCGCTTGCCAAACTGTTTGGCTAACGCATTGGCCATCAGTTTCATGGCTTGGGGTTTGTACCAAATATGTTCATTTTCACCATTCTTCACGCCGACGACTTTAGCTGCCGTGATCATCGGGGTGTCGGGCTGAGCCTTGGCGAGTTTGGTCATCCAGGCATCATAGCCAGCGCCATTTGCGATCACGATATCGGCTTTGGCGACGGTTTTGCCAATTTGAGTGGTCGGTTCATAATCATGGGGATCGACATTAGGATCGTTGATCACTGAAGTTACCGTGCCATGTTTGCCTAAAACTTGTTGCGCGACTTCCCCATAAAAATCGACACTGGCTACTACATGGATTTTTTCATTTGCCGCATGGGCTTGACTACAACCTGTCAACAACAAGATCAAACCGAACAAAACCACGACGAGATAATTGCGTTTGTGCATCTGTATCCTCCAAATTTTAAATCGTAACTATTACGATTTAAAATCATAACAAACTCATTTATGAATTGCAAACAAAAACTGCCTCACGAGAATTTCGCGAAGCAGTTCAGGCTCAAACTTGTTGTTCTTTCTGCAAAGTCGCGTTTTTAACCAAGCGATATATTGTCGCGGTTAATGGCACCCCGATCAAAATGCCTAAGATCCCGGCTAAACCCGACCCAATGGTGATGGCCACCAACACTAAGATACCCGGCAAGCCAATTGACCCACCGACTACGCGCGGATAAATCAAGTTGCCTTCCAGCTGTTGTTGGATCACCAAGTACACCACAAAAGCCAAGCCTTGCATCGGATTGGCCACAGCGATCAACACAAAGCCGATTGCCCCACCCATAAAGGCACCAAACATTGGGATCAAGGTGGTCATCCCCACTAATACGCCGATGGAAATGGCATTGGGAAAGCGGAAAATCGACATGCCGATCACAGACATCGTGCCAACGATGGTCGCTTCAGTCACTTGCCCCACGATAAAATGTGAAAACATATCATCCGCCACCCGCAACACATAACGCGTGTAGGCTAAGGGCTTTGCTGGGACAAAGGCATTCAACACCCGGTTTAAGTGCGAGCCGATGCGTTCTTTCCCACCGACTAAATACAAGGCAAACGCAAAAGCTAAAATAAATGAGAAGATCCCGCCAGCTAAGTTGGTGAAAATCGATACTGAACAGGAAAAAATTCCGGTAATGCCAGAGGTCAAAAATTTCAGCGCCTTTTGTTGCAAATCAGACCAGTCGATTTTGGCAGCGGCGAGTTGTTTGGTCAAGGCATTGGCTTGTTGCGATTTGGCCAACCACTCATTGATCAAGTTGATCGTATGCGGCAAGCTCGTAAAGAAATTGGTCAACGCTGTGATAAATTGCGGGATCACCAACCACATCACAAAGCCGATCAATACCGCCACCACGATCACAGAGCTCAACAACGCCAGCGGCCGGCGAAATCCTACCGCCAGTCGCGTCGTGGCACGCGGCCATAAGCGCTTTTCAATGCGGACGCACACCAGATTCAACACATAAGCGAAGGCGGCGCCTAAAATCAGCGGCTTGGCAATGGCCAATAAATCGGTCAAGGCGCCAAATAATTGTGCGGGATAAATCAACCCGATCAAAAATAGCGCACCGATCACGGCAATGCGAATCGCTTGTTTTCGATTGATGCTCATTTTGATTGCCTCCTACAGAATTGGGGATAACAGCCGCGAAAAGGCTTGTTTGAACCGTAGCCATAACGACATATTGTGAAAATCTTCTGACGTGATCAAGGTGCTGTCCTCAATATCATCCATAAAGATCTTATGGAGTTCTAGCGCCACTTGCGAGTTGTAAATAAAAGCGTTGGCTTCAAAATTCAACTTGAAACTACGAAAGTCCATGTTGGCAGACCCGATCGACGAAATCGTATCATCGATGGTCACCACTTTAGCATGCAAGAACCCTTTTTGATAAAAATAGATCTTCGCGCCATCATCAGCCAATAAATGCGCATAATATTGCGTCGCGCGGTACACGAAAGCGTGATCTGGCATATGCGGTACCATGATGCGCACGTCAACGCCTGAGTGAATCGCACTGCGCAAAGCATTGATGACGGAATCATCTGGGATCAAGTAAGGGGTTTGAATATAAAGGTGTTCGCGCGCTGAGTTGATCAAGCGCAAATAACCGAGCTTGATTTGCTCCAAATCACCCGTCGGCCCGCTGGTGACGATTTGGAGCATCGTGTCCCCCAAACCTTCATCGACTTTAGGAAAATGCGTTTGATTGACATCCAGTTTGTGGCTGGTGACGGTGGCATCCCAATCTTGAATGAGGTGTTGTTGCAACGCCAACACGCCATCGCCCACGAGTTTCAAATGGGTATCGCGCCAATAGCCGAATTTTTTATCGCGGCCAACATATTGATCCCCGACGTTAAAGCCGCCGATATAGCCGACCCAACCATCGATTGCGACGATTTTTCTGTGGTTGCGGAAATTCAAACGAAAATCAAATAAGTTCGAGTGGATCCCTAAGAAGGGTTCTGCATACCCGCCTGCTTCACGCAATGGATCGAAGAATTCTGGTTTGGCGCCCATCGAGCCCCAAGAATCATACAACACGCGCACATCGACACCTTCTCGGGCCTTGGCCGTCATGGTGTTCAACAGTTCTGCCCCGAGTTGATCGGCATAAAAGGTGTAAAACTCAACATACACATGATGTTGCGCCTCGCGGATTTCTTGTTGGATATCTTTGAACAGCGTCGGCCCATCGGTGAAAATCGCGGTTTCGTTGTTGGTGGTGACGAAACTGTTGTCGATGCCTTGAAATAAATTGACCAGATTTTTAACTGAAGCTTCAGTATGCGTGTCCGTCGCGCGATAAGGCGGGACCGCTTTTTGTTGAGCCTTCAGCGCATCGGTCAGTTCCGCATTGGGTTGCGCGCGGATCTTGTCCAACTGCCGATGCGTCAGCTTCCGCCCTAAAAAGGCGTACAGTAAAAATCCGACAATGGGTAAAAAATTAAGCACTAACAGCCAGGCCCAAGTTGCGGCAATATCGCGTTTTTCACGAAATACAGTGAACACTGCACCGATCGTGTTTAAGACAATGACCACTTCAATGATCACTTTAATGGTATTCCAGTTCATAAAACCGTCCTCCGATCCCTCTGTCTACTAAATTACCGCATGCTAGAGAGATTACAAGCCTAAATCTAACCACTAACTTTTTTTATGCAAACCTACTGTTGTCATCATTTGAAATTCACAAACGCTGTCCGGCATCGTAAGTGTGGTTTTCATCTTCCAGTTAGTTATACCAATTGCCTAGCGGCCCGAAAATATGTGAGCGAAAGCGTTTGGCGCCACTGCGGAAAATTGGACAAGTTTCCGGTGCGGCCGGCGCCAGCTTTCAAACAAAGACCGTTTGAGGAGCTTTTGCCTAGAATTTGAACCGAAGAAAACCACTTCGTTTCAAATTCTGCCGGTGAAATCTGCGCGAACCGCCATAAACCGGCGTTTCACTTGATTTCACTCCCACAGGCAATTGTCCAATTTTCCTCCGTTCTGCCAAGCCGCTTCCGCTCACATATTTTCTAGTTGGTATCACTAACTTACAGATTCAACACGCTTACGTGCACTCGTATTGCTGTACTTACGATTATTTAAACGTCGA
>NZ_AZEU01000295.1:0-4388 GCF_001435035.1 Lacticaseibacillus manihotivorans DSM 13343 = JCM 12514 | reverse complement strand
GGTCTAACGTAGTGGAAGTGATTTGAAATTGGGACGGAAGCTGGTCACCGGTACGTAGTGAGAGTGCTGTTGGTGGTTTACCACCTACAGCACTCCGCAGTCGGAGCTCCGGCGAGTGGGGAGCGTAGCGACACATCTCGGCTAGCTCCGGCGAGGACCCTCTCCACGTACCGGTGGCCCGCTGGAGTCCCAATTTTAAATCACTGTAACGGAGTTAGACCACTGGCACCTGATGGCGGGCAGAAACGCTTACGATGCCGGACAGCGATATGCTTGTACTCATTATTAACTGTGGTTTAGCAACAGCAAAAAATCAGCCGGAACAAGTTGTCCGACTGATTTGGTAAATTAACGATTCAAGCGTTTGAACGCTGGTGCCAAAGCGAGATACAAAATTGGCACCACGATGGCAGTGGATACTGCATTGATGCCAGCTGAGGTCAAGCTCATGAAGCTGGCGATAATGGCGACATGGAAACTGGTCCCGACCATCATCGCTTCAACGATCGACACCAAATAACTGGTGATGATCTTGGTGATCCCAGCCGTCACACTGATGGTGATCAAGGCTTTGGCATCGAGCTTGCGCGTCGAGCCTTTGAAGGCTTTAAACAAACTCGACACGACGATTGCCATCACCAAACATTCCAAAACCGTCAGCCAGCTGGTGGCGGCATACCCGTTCAACACGTCAAAGCCGCCTAGTCCGATTGCCGAAGCGACAAAACCGTATGTCCCACCTAAAAATAAAATGGCTAACACCATCAAGGTATTCCCAAAATGAATAAACGGCCGACCCACAATGGCAGGCAATGGAATCCGCAACATCCAGATCCCGATATAAATAATGGCAGCAAATAATCCGGTAAAAATCAATTTGCGTAAATTAGTGGTACGCTTCATCTACAGTTTCCCCCTAAATTAATTCTGATAATGTTTGTAACAACCAGGGCAATTCCGTGGTATAGGTGACGCCAAATTTTGGATCCGCCTTAGTGGCCAGCGTTGAAATGATCACCCGTGATTCAAATTGCATCGCTAACTGACTGGCTTGCACCAAACTTAAGCCACGTAGTAAAGTCCCACAAAGCACTGCTGAAAAAATATCCCCAGTGCCAAAATAATGCCCTGACAAACGCTGCGTTTGCCATAAATGGGTTTGCTGACCATCAACCACCACCACGCCAACGCGATTATTGGTCAAATTCACCCCAGTCAACACAACCTGAACCGCAAACCGTTGCGCCAAACGCTCAGCTAACTGGCTAGCAACTTGTGGCGTTAAGGCGTCAGCGTTTGGCGATTCCCCTAATAATAACTGCGCTTCAGTGGGATTAGGCGTGATCACATTGGCCTGCGTGATCAATGCTTGCATCGCGTCGACATAGTTTTGATCAAAGCCGCGATACAACTGCCCGTTATCCCCCATCACCGGATCGATCACCACCAACGGCACTGTTTTGAACTTGGGTAACCACGTCTGCCAGACCTTCAGCGCTTTGGGCCCTAAATAGCCGAGCAAAATGGCTTGTGGGTCGAGGTCAAGGGTTTGCCAATGCGCCAAAATTTCAGGCATTTGCGCGGATAAATCAAAATAAGTATTGTTGGCAAAGCCAGTATGGGCGGATAATAAAGCCGTGGGTAACGCCAGTGGATCATGGCCAAGGGCTGCGATCAAAGGCAAGGCCACCCCCATTGACACTTGACCGACCCCTGATAGATCTTGGCTAATGACGACTTTTGCTTGCATGAGGGCCTCCTTTGTCAGCACACCGTTTTATTTTAACCGAATTCTCATTTCAATACTAGCATTTTCAGAAAATTCTGTCACCATGGCGACAGAATTTTCCATCGGGCAAATGGCCAAGCTTTTTGCCACCAGCGTCAAAACCTTGCGCTATTATGCCGACACTGACTTGCTACCGCCAGCGCGCATCGATTCGCACACCGGCTATCGTTATTACACCATTGCACAATTCGAGCGCTTAAATTCGATCTTCTATTTGAAAAAGCTCGGCTTATCCCTTGCTGAAATCAAAAGCCATTTGGCCGCACCTGACCGAGAAAGCTTGATTGGACAACTGCAACAGCAACAAACGTCGATCACCCAACAAATTGCGGCCTTGCAACGCGTTCAACACCACTTACAACAGCGCATCGACGCCTTATCGACCATCACCGAATTTGATCGACCTTATTTGGAAACCATTCCCGCTCGTGCGTGTCTGCGTTTAAGCGTACCGATCACCTCAAATCAAGACTTAGAGCTCGCCTTGCGCCAATTTGACCCACAAGCACTAGCGGACGCCACGCTTTTTTCGGGTGGGGTCGGTGTGATCCGATCCCTCGCTTCGATCGTAGCCCAAGACTTTGAAACGATTTCTGCGATTTTTGTGTTAACCGATGAAACTGTAGCTGACAGCTTGCCTGGTGGTTCGTTTGCGACGCTTAACTTCAACGGCGATCACGATCATGCAGCGCCAGCCTACAAACAATTACTAGCGTTTGTCAAAGCCCATCACTTGCAGATCACAGGCGACGCCATCGAGCGCACCTTGATCGATCAAGATGTGTCAGAAGATCTTGCCGATTACTGTACGCAAATTCAGATCCCAGTGTTGACTCTCCAGTAAGTGACGAGTTTATGATAAATAAAACAGTTTTTTGGAGGATTTATGTTAGGCACACTTTTTAATACGGCAATGATCATGTTAGGCTCAGCGCTTGGCGCATTAGGCAAGCGGGGTATCAAAAAAGCCACCCACCAAATGTTGATGGAAGCTTTGGGGATATGCGTCATCGCCATTGGCTTGAATACCACCTTGAGTCACATGCCTGATTCCAAATATCCGGTTTTATTTATCGCCAGTCTCGCTATTGGGGCCTTGATCGGCAGCAAATTGGATCTGGATGGCCGCTTTAACCGCATGCTGGCCAAACATGAAGGACAACAAGGCCTCGCGCAAGGCTTAGCGACTGGCATCTTGCTGTATTGCATCGGGACGTTTTCAATTGTCGGCCCGATCACGGCTGCATTAAAAGGCGATATCACCATGTTGTTGACCAACGGGATGCTCGACGCGGTGACGTCCACAATTCTAGCGGCAAGCTTTGGGTTTGGCATGATCATCGCCGCTCCCGTCTTGTTTTGTTGGCAAGGGGCAATTTATCTGATCGCCAAGTTGTTAGCTGGCGCGATTTCTAGTGCCATGATCACAGAACTTTCGATCGTCGGCGGGGTATTGATCTTAGCTTCTGGCATCAGCATTCTGGGCTTAAAGCCGATCAAGACATTGAATTTATTGCCCGCTTTAGTCGTCCCGATCGTGGTCGTCGCGGTTATCCAAATGTTTAGCTAACGCGTGGATCTGGTCAAAAACTTGTGCTTCTTGTCGGCGGTCAGCAGTATGAATCGTACTATTAGGGCGTGTGACTTTGACATAACGCACGTTGGGCTCAAATGCATAGCGTCCAGGATTATTGGCGACGAAATTTGCGGTGAACCAATAATCTTCAGCAATATGCAAACTTTCATCAAAGCGTAAATTGCTAATGGCTTCACGCCTGAAGGCTTTATTCCACACATAACCGCCGATGGCACTGCCATGTTGCGTCACTTGGCCAAACATCTGCTGTTGATCAAAATACACCCAGCCTGGCAAGTGATGCTGATTCACACCCCACCAGCGATACCCGACGGCAGTGGCCACAATGTCGGACTGAGAAAATCCAGTTTGCAAGGTTTGGACAAAATCTGGGGCTAAGCGATCATCACCATCGACAAATGCGATGATCTCCCCAGTCGCATGCTTCAGTCCAACATTACGAGCCACTGAGATCCCACCATGGGCAATGTCCAACGCATGCCAATTGGCGATCCCGCGAACGAATTGTTCAGCACGAGCAAAAGTACTATCTGTTGAGCCATCTGAAATCAGCCATAATTCAAAATTCTCCGTTTGATTCGCCAAAGTATCCAACATCGGTTGCAAATATTCCCCTAAGTTAAACATCGGTACAATAACAGAAAAGCGCACCATGACCGCCTCCTTTTAGGCATATCATGGGCGCTTCTTTGCACCTCGTCAAATTTTAGCATTTAAAAATCGCTAATAATGCGATCACGGCGATGACAACGACCGCAATAAAGCTGCCATCTCGCTTAACACCGGCGTTTGTCCAATACTCATCGGCGACGCGATCCAGGCCACGAGCTTCATCAAAATGGCGGTCATCCCGCGAATTCATCATCATAATCCCCAACTCCTTTAATCTTTTACTCATTTTGTTATACCTCATTTTGCCCACTTGAATTTACAATTGAAGTGGAATACTAAGAAAAAAGACTGACCCACTAGGAGACAGCGTAGAATGTTGTTTGTCGAGAA
>NZ_AZEU01000294.1 GCF_001435035.1 Lacticaseibacillus manihotivorans DSM 13343 = JCM 12514 | reverse complement strand
ACCGTCAGAGCAAGGCCGCCTGAGGTTGAAAGTCCAGAAAAACGTCCGCACGCCCTCATGATCAATTCAAAATGGGCTTTGACAATGGCGACATTGCCGAAGAAAAAGCCTGCACCGAGGGCGACGGTGACCCAAGCGATCCCGCCGAGTAAGTTATAAAAGACGAAATCGCGGTAGTGCATTTTACTGATGCCGGCGGTGAAGGGGATGAAAGTGCGAATGATCGGCATGAACCGGCCTAAGAAAATGGCGGCCTTGCCATGTTTTTCAAAGAATTTAGCGGAACGGTCGAGATATTCAGGTTTGATAAAGCGTTGGAGTTTTTGATTATGCGTGAGCCAGCCGCCGAAGTGCTCGCCGATTTCAAAGTTCAGCGAATCCCCGACAAACGCGGCAATGACCAACAAGCCCCATAAGACCCAAATGTTCAATCCGCCGTTAGCGAGTGCTGCCAAGGAGCCGCAAAGAAATAATAGCGAATCGCCTGGTAAGAAGGGTAAAATCACCACGCCGGTTTCAATGAAAATGACTAAAAACAAGCCGATGTAGATCAATGCGCCCCATTGACTGATCAATGCCGGCAGTAATTGCCCGAGGTTTGGAATCAAGGTGGTGAGTAATAAGACAGACATAAGCGACTCCTTAATTGAGTGGTTTAGCGAAAAAGTGACAACCGACGATGAACAAGCAGTAAGTGAGTAAAGCAAGCCAAGGGTTCATCACCAAATGTGGAAAAATCGTGGTGCCAAGCGCCACGCCGATGGCAACGACTAAAGCCGTTGAGGCATTGCTGCGACGAAAGGCGACAAACAGTAAAATGATCGCCAGCAGGGTCAAGCCCATCGCGACTAGGTGATCAGCCAACCATAAGCTGGCAATGACGCCGATGACCATGGTGATCAAGGCGGTGCCGCTGGCATGATGACTGCCGCCAGCAGGCACGCCGAGTAGTAAAGGCAAAGTGAAAATCGTCACCGCCAAGGCACTGATATCATTGGCCAAGAGTTCTGAAGTGAAGGTGCCGATCATGGCGACGATCAGCAGTTGTAATGTGAAAACCGGATGTGTTCGTAGCCGCATGAGCAGACCTCCTTAATCAACATCGTTAGTGTACGATGCCGCGAATCTTTGTAACACTAATGTCATCTAAACAGCAACTGAGGATTTTTCAGAAAGTGTCGCGAAATCCCATCGTCGCAGTCGACAATTCTGAATTTTTTTCAGAAAGACCTGATTTATTCCTGAAAATATTTTTTATGACGCCACAAAAAAACGCCTCAGCATTTGCTGAAGCGCTTGTGGCTTATGATAATAAAGGTATTGCTAAACGAATAATCGTGCCTTTGGGTTCATTGTCAGCAATTTCAAACTGGCCTTTAAAGCGTTCCGCTAGCTGCGCAGCGATTGCTAAGCCTAACCCTGTCCCAGTGACAGTACCGCGAACCTCGGCTGAACGATAGAAGCGTTCAAAGACATGCGGTTTATCTTCTGCGCTAATGCCACTACCACTGTCTGCCACGGTGATCACGGCTTGTGTGGTATCGGTGGTTAAGGTGACAGCAATCGGGGCATCTTCAGGGGAGTACTTTGAGGCATTGCCGACGAGGTTGTCGATGATTTGTTCCAAAGCAGATTCGTCGGCGTTGACTTGAACGTCATCCGCAATCGTTACGGCCAAGCTTTGCGGAATGGTATTTTGAAGTTTGGAAGTCAATTCCTGCATCAATTTAGTTAAATCGACTGCGTGTAAATCAACGGTTAACCGATCAGCGCGCGTTAAGGCGAGCAATTCTTCGACCAGTTGTTCCATTTGGCGAGATTCCTGGGTGATATACGCGACAGATTTTGGAATCACTTCCGGATGGTCTTTGCCACGGCGTTCGATCAATTGCGAGTGACTGCGAATCGTGGCGATCGGCGTGCGCAGTTCATGGGCCGCATTTAAAATGAACGTTTTCTGCTGTTCTTGGCGCTCATGTAACTCTGTCAATAAGTGGTTGAAATCAGTCGCCAGTTCACCGACTTCAGTTGGCGTTTTCGGTACTGGCAATAAATCAGCACCAGAACCACTGGCTAATTTTTTCGTGCTGGTGGATAAGGTGGTTAACGGATCGGTTAAGCGTTGCGTCAAACGCCTAATGTAAAAAGGCGCTAAAAACAAGGTAATGACTAACAACATCACGGTGGCTTCGACCACCCGCAACAAGATCTTCACTGAACTGTCCATGCTGAGCCACAACGTGTAATAGATCCCGCGCGAATGGCCAGTCCGGCGGAACAACAAGCCAAAATGTGGGCGGTAGTACAAATGCTTGTTGATCGGGATCTCGATGGGATCGATCGACAACAAGTCGTCAGCATTTGGAGAGTAGTAGTGTTTGACCTTGGCGTCTGCACGAGAATTGCGCACGTAAACATAACTGGTTGAGGTATCCAAGGTGGAAGTTTTGCGCCAATTTTCCCAGTCATCATCGCCGTCGATCACCGCACTTTTTAAACTGGCGATGATGTGGTCGGATTCGCTTTGCGTTTGTTTGAGGATCTGGTGCGATACCGCGATTAAGATGACGACCGTTAACGCTAACGTCAACACTGTGATCATGGTCATCAACTGGCGCCACATGATGGCCGCACTGGATTGATTTTTTTTCATTGAGTCGCCACCGCATCAGATAACATGTATCCCACGCCACGCACCGTGTGGATCAACTTTGGCGCACTTTGATCGATTTTGGTGCGGAGGTTTTTAATGTAGACATCTAAAATATTCGGCTGTCCGTCAAAGTCCACGCCCCAAACCGTGTTGAGCAAATCGTCGCGGGAACAAGGCTGATCATGATTTTGCAATAAGGCGACTAATAATTCGAATTCGCGCTGGGTCAAGGTGATGATTTGCCCGTTGCGGGTGACGCGCTTGGTGTCGAGATCCACTTGCAAGTCAGCGACTTGGAGACTGGAGGCGGCCTGGGTCTGCGGTTGGCTGTGGCGCAAGGCGACTTCGACACGGGCGATCAATTCTTCCATTTCAAAAGGTTTGGTCATGTAGTCATCGGCGCCACCAGTGAGGCCGGCGACTTTATCCCCGATATAATCCCGCGCTGTCAACATGATGATCGGCACTTGGCTATGTTTGCGAATGCGGCGTAACACGGAAAACCCGTCGAGTTTCGGCAACATCCAATCTAAAATGATCACATTGATTTGGTCTTGGTGGTCGTTGAATTGTTGCAAGGCGGCTTCACCGTCTGCGGCCCACAGCACGTCAAAGTCTTCTAATTGAAATTCGGTTTGCAGGGAATCTGCCAAACCGGATTCATCTTCAACGAGCAATAAGGTTTTTTTCATGGTAGCGCCCTCCTAAAAATATCATAGCGCAGATCAAAACTTGGTGTCGGCATCATTAGAAAAAATTATTGCCAAGCTTGCAGTCGCGCCTTGATTTGATCCATGACGGCTTGAGGCAAGCGGTTAACGTGAACTCCAGTGCCTAAACTCAACAGCCAATCCGCATACATTGCGCAAGCTTTAGGATCTTGATCATTCAAATGATCGCTCAAGCGCGCGGATTGTTGAAACGGATCGAGAAATTGTAAACTGCGTCCCGGTTGATGATACCGCCGAAAGCGGGCAATTGCTACTGCATCGAGTTGTAAATCGACATTTGGTTGTGCCGTTTGGGCTTGCCAGGCTTTGATGATGTCTGGCGTGAGCGGCTTGAAGGTGCCAGCTTGCAGATTTGAAATTCGATCCACTCGAAACAAGCGCTGGGCGTGCTTGTCGACGTCCATGCCATCAAAATACCACGTCGCCATCCGTTGATAAATATGCTTCAGCCAAACTTGGCGAGTCGAGGTGTCACCATTTGCTTTGGTGTAAGTAAATTGTAACGCTTTGGTTGAAGTCGCCATTGCGATCAGTGGGCCGAGTTGATCTGGCGCGTGATCGGTAAGTTCCAGCAAGTCGGGATCGTCTGGGTTGGTGTTTTCAAAGACCAGAATTTGACGCAAGGCGAGGAGTTGCTGTTTTTGTTCTGGGGAGACGATGGCTAAAAGTTTCTCAACGATCGCTTGGCGACTTTTGAGAAAAGGCAGTTGTGCGTTGGTGGTCGCGAGAAATGCGGTAAATAAAGCGGCCAGTTCCGTTTGGTTGAACTGCACTTGCATCAAGGTTTGATTGCGCAACACCGCATAACCGCCATTGTGTCCAGGTTGGCTGGTCAACGGCAGGCCCAGTGTTTGAATTTCGTCAAGGTCGCGAATCGCCGTCGCACGAGAGATCTCAAATTCGTTTTGTAAGTCTTTGATGGTGAAGTGCTCACGATTGTTGATGTAGCGCATTTCAGTTTGAATTCGCAAACTTTTTTGCATAATGGCTCCTAAAGGTGTCAACTTTTGATACGTTTGGCCTTTATTATATGCTCATCAACCAAAAAGGAGCAATTAATCATGACTTATTCAATTGAACACAAAACTGCTTTTACCATCTTAGGCTTTGGCCGCACGGTGCAATATGGGGAAGGCGCCGACAAGTTTGCCCAAATCACTCGCCAAAAACAACAATTATGGAACGACGTCAACGCAGACGGCCGTTTAAAACAATTGACTGACCTTGCCCCAGATTCCCATTTGTTTGCCGTCAATGAAGCTTATCAAAATGAAATGTGGTACTACGCAGGCGTTGAATCCAATGCCGAGGCCCCAGAAAACGCCCGCGCCATCAGCTTCCCAGATTCACAATACTTGGTCGTGACCGGTGCTGCCGAGAACCCTGGTCAATTGTTTGCGATGCTTGAAGGTGAAGCATTTGGCAAAGCGCTGGGTGAAATCGGTGATTATGCCTACGTTGGTGGTCCCAATGCTGCGGTCACTTTAGGTGAAGCAGAGGGCAAGGTGACTGGTGAAATGTGGATCCCAGTGCAAAAACACTAACTTCAAGCCAAAAAAATTACTGACTGCACTAGTCCCTGTCAAGTTGACAGATGAAATATTATAAAGTTGAATCTGTCTCT
>NZ_AZEU01000293.1 GCF_001435035.1 Lacticaseibacillus manihotivorans DSM 13343 = JCM 12514 | reverse complement strand
TCAGTGTACCGCTGGAAATTTGATTAGGGAATCCGTGCTGTTATCTCCTGCTTACGCTTAGCGCACGTCACCTGCATTACTTCGCAACGGGGGGCAGTTCCCCGCAAACCCGAGTGAGATCGATCCACATGACCAGATCCTTGGCCGTGGGTCTCAGCATCAGTCGTGCCGGCACATAAGGGTCCCCTTTCGGACTCATACCAGGTGTGAATGGACGATTTGCCTTGTGGTAACACAAGTTGCAAGTGACGCCTGTGGACAAAAGATCATGCATGATCGAGTCGTCCCGAAAGCGACCAAAGCCTAAGAAGTGGCGGTGGCGCAGACACGCACTTGAAATTGCTTGAACTGCACGAGCGTAATTGAATTGGCATTAAAGCCACAGGTCCACGAAATGGTTCGCTGTTTCGTGGACTTGTTGTGCCTTGGAGTCTCTGGCCTGAGTTTTTCCTGTGAACGCCGCAAGTAACCGCTTTTCGTGGTAAAATAGGCTTAAAGATTTAGGTAACGTCTAAAGTTCTATGAAACCAAGTCCAAAACCGGATGTTCAAGGAGGGGG
>NZ_AZEU01000292.1 GCF_001435035.1 Lacticaseibacillus manihotivorans DSM 13343 = JCM 12514 | reverse complement strand
TATTTGAGTGCGCCTATGGTTAGGTATCTCTATCTCTAGTATTTTTCAAACTTCCCTCCTGTGAATCCCCTTTTTTACATTAGGACCTTAAACCCTTAAGGCCATAATGTATGCCAAAAGCATACATTATAAGAAATCATTAAACAAGTCATCAACCGGTTGTAAATCATAATTTTTTTATTTTATCAAAACAGGTCGTTACCACTGCCTTTTTCAATTAGCGCCAGAAACCCTCAGTCCATCAAAAAAGCGCCGCGCAAGCGCGACGCTTTCGATCAACCGTGGCAGGAAGATCATTTATGGGCGAACGGATTCGGAGGATTCAGTGCCTTCGTATTCATCCAACAAGATTTGCTTCATATCAGCGATCAAAGGTTCTACAGGGTTTGTGACCGTGCAGTTATCTTCGTATGCCAATTCAGCAATGCGATCTGCGTTTTCAACCACTGCTTCTTTGGTGATGCCTTGTTCCTTCAAGCTCATCTTGACGCCGACACGCCCTGCTAAGTCAATGTAAGCTTGAACAAAGGATTCAACCAATTCTGCCGTCGTGTTGCCTTTCAAACCAAGGTAGCGCGCGATTTGGGCATAGTCTTCGTCAGCTTTGAAGTAGTTGTACTTGGACCATACGGCACGCTTCGTTGGCGTCTTGGCGTTATAGCGAACGACGTGTGGGAAAGTGATCGCGATGCAACGGCCATGAGGCAGATGGTAAGTCTGACCCAGTTTGTGCGCGATACTGTGGTTGATCCCAAGCAACGCATTGGCAAACGCCATCCCAGCGATCGTGGACGCATCATGCATTTTGGCTTTGGCTTCAAGATCCCCTTTATAGGAAAGTTCCAAGTTGTCAAAAGCAAGCTTCAAAGCTTCAAGCGACAACCCACGGGTGTAGGAGCTAGCCATAGTGGAAACAAAACTTTCAGTGGCGTGGCAGATGACATCCAAACCAGTATCAGCCACAACCTTTGGTGGCACCGTTTCGATAAATTGGGAATCAACTAAGGCCACATCAGGGGTCAAGGCATAGTCAGCTAATGGGTACTTGATGCCAGTGTCAGAGTCGGTGATCACGGCAAATGGGGTCACTTCAGAACCGGTACCAGACGTGGTTGGGATACATACCAACTTGGACTTCGTTGGCTTAGGGAACTTGTAAGTCCGCTTGCGGATATCCAAGAACTTTTGCTTGGCGCCGAAGAAGTCGCCATCCCCATCGTAGAACAACCAAATCCCTTTGGCCGCATCCATGACGGAACCACCACCGATGGCAACGATTGCGTCTGGTTTGAAATCTTTAGCGATCGCAGTGCCTTTATAAACAGTGTTGCTGGATGGATCTGGTTCAACATCCAAGAAGGTTTGGATATCAACATTGTTGGTGCGACCCTTCAACACGTCTTCAACAATGCGGACATAACCGAGTTTTTCCATCCCGCGGTCACCCACGATCAAAACGCGATCCAAGCCATCCATCTTTTCCAAGTAACGGACAGAATTGCGTTCGAAGTAGATCTTCGGTGGCAATTTGACCCATTGCATGTTGTTGCGGCGTTTTGCCAAGGTCTTAATGTTCAACAAGTCGATCGTCCCCACGTTATGCGAAATCGAGTTACCACCGTAAGAGCCACAGCCTAAGGTCAAACTTGGGATCATGTTGTTGTACAAGTCCCCGATACCACCCATAGTTGATGGGGTGTTGACCAAAATGCGGCAAGCTTGCATGCGATCAGCGTATTCTAAGGCCAAGTCTTGGTCGGCAGTGTGGATCACAGCGGTATGACCTAAGCCACCGATGTCGAGCATCTTTTCAGCTTTAGCAAACCCATCAGCGTGATCCTTGGCTTTAAACATTGCCAACACTGGGCTGAGTTTTTCATGGGACAATGGATACTTGTCGCCTGGTTCTGGCAGTTCGGCGATGATCAATTGGCAATCCTTTGGAATGTCGATGCCGGCCCAGTTAGCGATTTGCCAAGCAGATTGACCCACGATGCGCGGTTGAACCGCCATCTTTTCAGTGTTGATGACCGTTTCGGTGAACTTCTTCATATCCTTTGGTTGGATGAAGTAAGCACCTTGATCTTCAAACTCTTTGCGAACCTTGTCGTAAATCGAAGCATCAACGACCATGCCTTGTTCAGACGCACAAACCATCCCATGGTCAAAGCTCTTGGACAACATGATGTCGTTAACCGCTTGTTTGATGTCCGCAGTTTCTTCAATATAAGCTGGCGCATTGCCGGCCCCAACGCCTAAAGCAGGCTTGCCTGAAGAATAGGCTGACTTCACCATGCCAGGACCGCCAGTTGCCAAGATCGTGGCGACACCAGGGTGATGCATCAAGGCTTGGCAAGCTTCAATACTTGGCACTGGAATGAATTGCAAAGCGCCAGCTGGCAAACCATATTTAACCGCTTCATCACGTAACACTTCCAAAGCGCGAGAAGATGATTGTTGGGCGCCTGGGTGGAATGAGAAGATGATCGGGTTACGCGTCTTAATGGCAATTTCAGCTTTAAACATTACCGTGGACGTTGGGTTCGTCACAGGAGTAACCCCAGCAATGACCCCAATTGGTTCGGCAATGGAAACCACATTTTTTTGTTTGTCTTCTGCGATCACGCCGACAGTTTTGTCGTCTTTGATCGAGTGCCAAATTTCTTCGGTGGCAAACATGTTCTTGATGGCTTTATCTTCATAAACGCCACGGCCAGTTTCTTCAACAGCCAATTTTGCCAATTCCATATGGTGATCCAAACCAGCAATCGCCATGCGGTGAACGATATGATCGACTTTTGCTTGATCAAAACCTTTCATCACTTCCAAGGCAGCTTGAGCGTTTTTAACCAAGTCATCGATCATCTTGTTGACGTCTAACTCGGACTTTTCTGGCGCGGTTTTATCTTTCAGCATTTGCGTACCCTCCACGGTTGAATGTTTTTCGTTAACCATTTCACAAGAACATCATATCAGGAGGTTGTGAATTTGTAAACAGGTTCAGTGAGCTTTTTCACGATTATTTTTAAAATGCCTTTGCGACGCGGATTAAGGCACTAATTATTTTTATCGCAATGTGATTAAGTGAGCGTGAGCCGCTTACATCTGTTTTGTGAGATGCTGTTTACTGTATCACAATGTTGATGCTATTGGGAATTTACCTTGAGCCTATCCCCTTTAGAATCATCACAGCACAGTTGAAGTGTGATCATCATCGTAAAAGCAACCGTTTACATTTTTCATGATGAAACCTGGGCATTTCCTTTTTCAAATGCGAACAATCCCGTGATATCAAGCTTTCTCGCTAGCTTTGTGAAAACAAAAAAATCGCACCACCCATAAATTTGGGCAGTGCGATTCGCGAAAAGCAGATTAGTCTTCTTTGGTGTCATCGTCGGAATCATCAGAAGATGGTTCGGAATATGGCTTGTCGTCTTCAGCTTTGGCTTCTTCAGCCTTTGGTGCGGCAGCCGGTGCTGATGGTTCTGCGACTGTGCGAATGGCGCTTAAGTTGAAAGTTAAGAACACGCCGTCTAAGTCTAAGTCAACGGTACCGTTGGCTTTGTCGATGGTATCGATCACACCGTGCAGCCCACCGATAGTCACGACTTTATCGCCTTTTTTCATGGCGCTTAACATTTCTTGACGTTTTTGTTGTTGTTTCTTTTGGGGACGCATCATGCCAAAGTACATGAATGCGAACATGATGACCACTAAAATGATCATAGAATAACTACTACTCAATTTGCGCACCTCGTTAAATTTTTATTCATTCCATACTGTAACAGATTTTCGCTTGTCTTGCCAATGCGACTTTAGGCTTAGAAAGACTTCGCATCTGGCTTGTTGTAACCATACTGTTCGAAAAAGGCTTCCCGGAAGTCTAACAATTGGTCATTGGCGATGGCTTCGCGGACTTGTTGCATCAAGTGTAACAAGAAATACAAGTTGTGATAGCTGGTCAAGCGAATCCCAAATGCTTCGTCGGTATGGATCAAATGACGAATATAAGCGCGCGTGTAATTGCGGCACGTGTAGCAATTACAGTTAGGATCCAGTGGCGTGAAGTCGCGAGCGTATTTGGCGTTTTTGATCACAACGCGACCGTTTGAGGTCATGGTCGTGCCATTGCGAGCGATCCGCGTTGGCAAGACGCAATCAAACATGTCGATCCCGCGCATCGCCCCATCGATCAAAGCATCAGGCGAGCCGACGCCCATCAAGTAACGCGGTTTGTGTTCAGGCAACAACAGCGTGGTGAATTCCAAAACGTGATTCATTTCTTCTTTGGATTCGCCTACTGACAGCCCACCGATGGAATAACCTGGGAAGTCTAAGCTGACCAAGTCACGAGCGGATTGTTGGCGCAGATCTTTAAAACCGGCGCCTTGCACGATGCCAAACAACGCTTGCCAGTCAGGATTTTTGTGCGCCTTTAAGCCGCGTTCAGCCCAACGACTGGTCCGCGCCACGGATTTGGCCACATAATCATAACTTTCAAAAAATGGCGGGCATTCGTCAAAGCTCATCATGATATCTGGGCCGAGCGCATTTTCAATGGCGATGGCTTTTTCTGGGGACAGGAACATTTTTGAACCATCCAAGTGGTTTTTAAAATGCACGCCTTCTTCTTGAATATCGCGCAATTCAGCCAAGGAGAACACTTGGAAACCACCAGAATCGGTTAAGATCCCTTTGTCCCAGTTCATGAACTTGTGCAATCCACCGGCTTGTTCGACAATGTCTTCGCCTGGGCGCAACCATAAATGATAGGTGTTGGCTAAGATCACGCCGGCGCCCATTTCATCAAGTTCTTCTGGGGCCATGGTTTTCACTGATGCCAAGGTGCCCACTGGCATGAACATTGGCGTTGGAAAGGTCCCGTGCGGGGTGACCAATTCGCCTAAGCGCGCGCCGGTATGCTTGTCGACGTGTTTGAGATGATACGTTACTGCTGGTTCCATAGAGCCTCCGTTGATTTGATGAGCGACATTGCGAATGGTGATTATCGGTAACTAACTTTAACTTCGTTCCAGTGATTTGAAATTGGAACTCCAGCTGGCTCGTCGTTGCGTGGTGAGGGTCCTCGGGAAAGCTAACTTGGTTCACTCGCTACGCTCCCGAACCAAGTGGATCTTTCCCTGCGGCTTTACCTAAGCGATAAATCGCTAAGGTAAATCTCACCACGCATCGACGACCAGCTTCCGTCCCAATTTCAAATCACTTCCACGGTGTGCACAAATGATCACCTGATCATCCAGTACACTAGCAATCAATATTTGACGGTCATTTATTAACCGGATCTTGTTTGATTGCGTCAACAAAATTTCCTAACGTTGCCAATTTAAGTGCGGAAGGGTAATCGACGGAGGCTGGACGGGCATCAGCCGTCGAACCGTTGTTAGGGGTTTACCCCTTACAACGGCGCGGGATAAAAGATCCACTCGCGGTCTTTGCGAGTTAGCTTTTATCCCGCGGACCGCGATCCATGCTCGCCCAGCCGCAGTCGCTTACCCTGGAGTGCTTCACTTGGCGAAACCATTAGGCGATTGCGTCAATCCATCTTACCACGAACCGCTGAAGACAACAAAAGGCCACGATGGGCCTTTTGCACAAAATTACTTGTGAATATACATCGCATCGCCGAAACTGAAGAAGCGATAACGTTCTTGAACCGCATGAGCATAAGCATTGAGGATGTTTTCACGACCGGTGAAGGAGGAAACTAACATGACCAAAGTCGACTTTGGTAAGTGGAAGTTGGTGATGAAGGCATCCACCACGCGCCATTGATAACCAGGCTTGATGAAGATATCCGTCCAGCCACTGGATGGCTTGATTTCACCGTTGAACTTAGTGCCGATAGTTTCAAGCGTGCGAATGGAAGTCGTGCCAGTGGCGATGATCTTACCCCCGTTTTTGCGAACTTCATTCAAAGTATCGGCAGCTTCTTGGGAGAAGCGATAGAATTCACTGTGCATTTTGTGATCTTCGATGTTGGAAACAGACACTGGGCGGAAAGTCCCGAGGCCCACATGCAACGTTAAGTAAACGAGCTTGGCGCCTTTGTCTTGCGCCTTTTGTAAAAGCTCTTCAGTCCAGTGCAAGCCAGCCGTTGGTGCGGCAGCAGAGCCGACTTCTTTGGCGTAAACCGTTTGGTACATTTCTGGATCGTCGAGCTTTTCTTTGATGTATGGTGGCAATGGGGTTTCGCCGAGCTTATCCAAGATCTCCATGAAAATGCCGTCGTAATGGAATTCGATGATCCGACCGCCATGTTCGAGTTCTTCAGTGACGGTGGCTTTCAATAAGCCATCACCAAATTCGATTTCAGTACCGACTGGGGCTTTGCGAGCAGGCTTCATCAAAGTTTCCCACTTGTCGCCTTCCGTGTTGTGCAACAACAAGACTTCCATGTGGGCGCCGGTTTGAGGCTTCACACCGTATAAACGCGCAGGCATCACGCGCGTATCGTTCATGACAATGGCGTCGCCTGGTTCGATGTAGTCGAGGATATCATAAAAATGACGATCTTCAGTGGCGCCAGTTTCGGCGTTTAATACCAACATGCGGCTGGCATCGCGTTCTTTTAATGGGGTTTGGGCAATCAGTTCATGAGGCAGATCATAGTCAAAATCTTCGGTAGTTAACACAATTGTTCCTCCTGAGAAACGTTATTTTTTTGTGAGATACGGCATATCCAAATGGGCAAAACCAGCTGGCGTCACCATCCGGCCGCGCGGTGTGCGCTTTAAAAAGCCGATTTGAAGCAAGTACGGCTCATACATTTCCTCGATGGTCGCGGTTTCTTCACCAATGTTGGCAGCAATAGTCGCTAAGCCCACCGGCCCGCCATCATAATCGCGGATCATCATCATGAGCAGTTTGCGATCGATTTGATCCAAACCGCGTTCATCAACTTGCAATTGATCCAGCGCATGATCGACTAAGGCAACTGTGACGGTATCGGCTTCTGCGACATCTGCGAAATCGCGGATCCGCTTGAGCAAGCGGTTGGCGATCCGCGGTGTGCCACGAGACCGCAATGCTAAAGCTTGCGCCGATTCCAGCGGCAGTGACATGTTGAAAATACCTGCCGTACGCTGCACGATTTGGGTCAGTTCTTCTGGCGTGTAATACGCCATATGAGCCGTGATGCCAAAACGATCGCGCAACGGCGCGGATAACATCCCTGCGCGGGTGGTCGCGCCAACTAAGGTGAAAGGTGGCAAGGGAAAATGTACCGGGTGAGCCGTTGGGCCTTGTCCGACAACAATATCAATATAGAAGTCTTCCATCGCCGAGTACAGCATTTCTTCAACAATTTTTGGTAAACGATGAATTTCATCAATAAATAAGACATCGCCGGCTTGTAATTCGTTGAGTAACGCCACTAAATCGCCTGGCTTTTCGATCGCGGGCCCGGACGTGCTACGAATATGCACGCCGAGTTCGTTAGCGATCACTAAGGCCAAGGTGGTTTTCCCTAAACCAGGTGGGCCATATAATAGCACATGATCCAAGGCTTCTTCACGTTTTTTCGCCGCTTGAATATACACAGACAATTGGTGTTTAACCGCTGTTTGCCCAATATAATCCGCGAGCAACTGTGGGCGCAAAGAGCGCTCGATTGGATCTTCTTGTGCATGTGTTTGTTGATCAACGATGCGCTCGTCAGCCATACGACCCCTCCTTTTATTGACTCAATAATGATAACCCTAAGCGCATGTATGCGTCAGTGGTTTTGGCACTCGAATTTTCTAATTGACCGGCTAATTTATCGACTTGTTTTTGCGGATAGCCTAATGCCACCAAAGCAGCTAAGGCATCTGCCAATTGCGCATTGTCTGGTTGTTGCGGGAGTAATTCTTGCAACAGCGGGCCCGGGGCGTCGATTTTGCCTTTGAGATCCAAAATGATCTGTTGCGCGGTTTTCTTCCCGATACCAGGAAATTTAGTCAAAAAGCGCACATCATCTTGGGCAATGGCGTTGGCTAAGCCTTCAGTCGAGGCATTAGCTAAAATCGCTAACGCAGACTTTGGCCCGATGCCGGTGACACTCAGCAGTTGATTAAAGGTTTGTTTTTCATTGGCGTCAGCAAAACCGTACATGCTTTGGTCATTATCGCGAATGATCAACTGCACGTAAACCGTCACTTCTTGGCCTTCGTCGAATTGATAAGGATTGGCGACTAACAGCCGATAGCCGATGCCATTGACATTGATCACGATAAAACTTGGGGTAACGGCGGCAATGCGCCCTTGCATAAATTCGTACATGAGGTTCCTTTCATCAGTACGTGTGTTCGGTCTATTCTACCATAATTCTAAAGGCTACCCAACAAATCAGACTTCCGCCGCATTTTAAACTTTGAAGGACCTTGCTAAACTGAAAATAATGAGTCGCAGGCGTTGGTTTGAAAGGGTGATTTTGGGTGCAAACAACGACTTCACGAAAATTGATCAATCTCGGTACCGTCGCAATGCTCGGCGTCAGCATCGGTTTATGTGCGTACTGGTACCACTTAGGCGTCTTTCACGACCTCAACAGCATGCAAGGCTTTTTAAGCGGGATCGGCATCGTTGGGCCACTGGTGTTTATCGCCATTCACATCATTCAAGTGGTCATCCCGATCATCCCCGGTGGCATTTCAACAGCTGCTGGCGTGTTGCTATTTGGTCCATGGGCCGGATTTGCTTATAACTATATCGGCATTTGTATCGGCTCGATCATCAATTTTTGGCTAGCGCGGCATTACGGCGTCAACTTCATCCACTATGTCGTCAGCGAAAACACGTTTGAAAAATATCAACACTACACCAAAGATCAAACCAAATTCGACTGGTTCTTCGCGCTTGCCATCATTGCCCCAGTGGCACCAGATGATGTCTTGTGTTTAATGGCTGGCATGACCCACATGTCATTCAAAAAGTTTTTCTGGATCATCATCTTAGGCAAGCCGATCACCATCGCCGCATATTCTTGGGCATTAGTCACTGGCGCGCATTGGTTGACCCAATTGCTTTAACACATAAAACGGACATCACAACGATGTCCGTTTTTTTGCTTACAACATCCGCGCTAAGGTACTGATCGGCAAGCCCATCACATTATAATAATCGCCGACAATGCCTTTGATCAGCAGTGCGCCTTGACCTTGGATGCCATAAGCGCCAGCTTTATCCTGGTATTCCCCACAAGCTAAATACTGTTTGATCTCGTCATCGCTTAACGGCCAAAATTCAACGGCTGTGGTCACCACTTGCAGTTTTTCAGTGCCATCAGGTTTGTGCACAAAAACGCCAGTGTGCACATGATGCGTTTTGCCAGACAATGCTTTCAGCATCGCAAAGGCCGCTGCTTCGTCTTGCGGTTTGCCGAGCAAGTCATCTTGGTATGCCACCATCGTATCTGCAGCGATCACTGTGGCCTCTGGGTGTAAGTCAGACACCGCGCGCCCTTTAGCTTGGGCCAAGGTTTGCACATAAGTGGCTGGCGCTGAAATCGGCAAGGCCCGCTCATCGATTTGCGCCGGTTCCACTTCAAAGTCTTTGGTGATGCGTTGCAACAATTCCACGCGGCGTGGTGATTGGCTGGCTAAAATCAGCATTAGAAATCCTCCGTAGTGTGTGAGTCTTGGATGCGCTTGAACATTTTCTCCAAATCAGTGTTGGAAAAATGCACCAATACTGGGCGGCCATGCGGGCAGTTGAACGGATTTTCACATTGGGCGAGCTTCACCAACAAGGCTTGGGCTTGTTGGGCATCCAAATGGTGATTAGCTTTGATCGCCCGCTTACAGCTCATCATGATCGCCGTTTTTTCGCGGAACGCGGCGACTGTCAAATGGCCGTCTTTCAACACCCAATCCACCATTTCGCGAATGGTATCTTCTTCTTGGCCGGCTTTAAACCAAGTCGGATGTTGGCGGACAATAAAGGTATTTTGCCCGAAGTCCTCTAAATAAAGGCCAAGGCTTTCAAGCGTTTCATGCGCTGCTTTAATCGCGATGGCATCACTGGCGGGATAATCTAATACGATCGGCACCAGTAAACGTTGCAAGTCAGTCGCGACTTCACCGATTTTTTGCCGGTAGTATTCATAATTCACGCGTTCTTGGGCGGCATGTTGATCCAATAAGTACAAACCATCTGGATCTTCAGCCAACAGATACGTCCCATGCACTTGCGCCAAGTAGCGCAAATCAGGAAAACGTTTAGTCGGTTTTGGCCGAGATAGATCCGGTTGCGTAGGCTCTGATTGCTCCGATTGCGCGTATTTTTCATCCCACTGAGCTAAACGCGATCGGTCTTTAAAAATCGGCGTGCCATCGAGATCAGACATGGATTTGCCGAATGCTGGTTTATCTGTGGTCGGCTCAGGTTCAACGGTTGGGGCAGACGACTCGACAGCAGGACTCAGTTGTGGTGTCGCTTGAATTGCTGGGGCACTTGTTCGAGTGGGTTGCGGATCGAATTGTTTTTGCACATCATTGAGCGTTTGGGTCAGCTGATCCATATTCACGGCAGGCCGTTGACGCAAGTTGTGCAAGGCTTCTGGAATCAAGTTCTCAGAACTCAAGCGAGCTTTGATGGTTTGCGTGAGCAGTCTTGCCAGTTGGTCTTCTTTGCTCAAGCGCACTTCTTGTTTGGTCGGATGCACGTTGACATCCACCAACAATGGCGCCATTTCAATGTTTACCACGGCGATCGGATAGCGGCCAACCATCAACTTACTACCGTAGCCGGCAATGATGGCTTTTGTGAGCTGGTAATTTTTGATATAGCGGCCGTTGATCATCAAGCTCAAATAATTGCGCGAAGCTCGGGTGGTGTCTGGCAAAGAAAAATAGCCAGAAATCTTGAAATCATCATCTTCGCCTTGGAAACTTAGCATCCCCTTAGCCGTCGCCACACCATAAATGCCAGCCAATGTTTGTTGCAAGTCCCCGTGCCCCGCAGTTTTTAACACCATTTTATCTTGATGGCGCAAACTAAAGGCGATTTCAGGATGCGCTAAAGCTAAGCGATTGACGATATCGACGATTTTGCCGAGTTCTGTTGCTTGAGACTTCACATACTTCAAGCGCGCTGGCGTGTTGAAAAACAAATCGCGCACGGTGATCTGTGTTCCTTTGCGACTGCCAGCTTTTTCGATGTTTTGCATTTTGCCGCCGACGATATGGGCGATGGTACCAAGACCTGATTCTGTAGCGCTTTCCAAGGTGACATCGGCAACGGCGGCAATGGACGCCAACGCTTCGCCGCGAAAGCCTAAGGAATGCACATTAAAGAGATCCTTCACCGTGAGGATCTTGCTGGTGGCATGCGGCAAAAATGCAGTTGGCACATCTTCTTCGTCGATGCCCATGCCATTGTCCAGCACTTGGATCATGGTGACACCGGCATCTTTTAAGTTGATATCAACTTGAGAAGACTTCGCGTCGATACTATTTTCCACCAGTTCTTTAACGACACTGGCAGGTCGTTCAATGACTTCCCCTGCGGCAATTTGATTGCTTAGCGTCGGCGAAAGTTGATGGATTTTTGGCATAAGCTCACTTCTTCTTTAATTGCTTTTGTAAGTCATACAATAAGTTCATCGCATCCATTGGCGTGGCGGTCATGAGATCAAAGTTGCGCAACTTCTTTTCCACGGCGGACACTTTTGGTTTCACGGGTTCTGGTTCAAACAAACTCAATTGCGCTTCTGGTTCAGCGACTTGAGCGACCGGCTGTGGCTCTGGTGCGACCGGTTGGGCTGCCACTTCTGCACTATTAGCCCCATTGGCTTCAAGCTTTTGCAAAATCGTATCGGCCCGCTTTAACAAACTATCAGGTAAGCCGGCTAATTTGGCCACATGGATCCCGTAAGATTTATCCGCAGGTCCTGGCAACATTTTGTGCAAGAAGACCAAGGTGCCTTTTTCTTCCACGGCGCCGACATGAACATTTTGCAGCTTACTTAAACTATCAGACAAACTGGTCAATTCATGATAGTGGGTGGAGAACAGCGTTTTGGCGTGGACATGGTCATGCAAATACTCAATGATGGCTTGGGCTAACGCCATGCCATCATAAGTTGCCGTTCCGCGCCCAATTTCATCAAATAAAATCAAAGAGCTGGCCGTGGCGTGTTGCAAGGCGGCATCGGCTTCCATCATTTCCACCATGAACGTCGATTGGCCTTGAGCTAAGTTATCCGCGGCCCCGATGCGCGTAAAGATCTGATCAAATACTGGCAATTCGGCACTGTCTGCTGGAACGAAGCACCCGGCTTGCGCCATGATCACGATCAACGCAAACTGGCGCATGTAAGTGGATTTACCAGACATGTTAGGCCCGGTGATCAACAACATATCTGTATCATGATCCATGATCACATCGTTTGGAATGTATTGTTGCGTGCCTAACACTTGTTCTACCACGGGATGACGACCACCATGCACCGCGACGTCATGGCCTTTAGTTGCCATTTGCGGGCGAACATAGTGATTGTTTTCAGATACCGTGGCAAAACCTTGTAAAACGTCTAAGCTAGCGACTAATGCTGCCAGTTTTTGCAGGCGAGCAATCTGGGCTTTGACTTGTTCGCGGATTTCTTGGAACAAATCGTATTCCAAGCCTGCCGCAGACTCTTGGGCGGTCAACATCAAGGCGGCTTTTTCTTTAAGCTCTGGGGTGGTGAAGCGCTCAGCGTTGGTTAAAGTCATTTTGCGTTCATAACGGTCTTCGGGAACTTTATCCAAACTCCCATTCGGCACGGAAATGAACCAACCAGCGGCACTGGTATTGTTCACCTTCAGCGTCCGAATGCCAGTAATTTCGCGTTCGTGAGCTTCCAGTTCCGCCATCCACTTGGCCCCGTTGCGGTTCGTGTCGCGGTAGGTGTCGAGTTGTTGATTGTACCCGGCTAAAATCACCCCGCCATCGGTGATCGACAACTTAGCTTCAGGGTCGATCGATCGACGGATCAAATCAGCAACGTCAGTGACGGGGTCAAGTTGCGCGCGCATCTTTTCAAACGCCCCATCATCGAGCTGATCTAAAATCGCTTGAATACTTGGAATTTGGTCCAATGAGGTTTGCAACTGGATCAAATCACGCCCGTTGACATTACCATAAGCCACGCGGCCGGCTAAGCGTTCCAAGTCATACACTTGCGTCAAGCTTTGTTGCAGTTCGCTGCGTTCAAAATAATGATCCAACAAGTCTTGCACTTGTTCTTGCCGGGCATTGATGGCTTTGATATCAAGCAGTGGTCGATCCAGCCATTGCTTCAACAAGCGCCCACCCATCGCGGTTTTAGTTTGATCCACCACCGCCAGCAAGGTGTCGGCTTTGCGCCCAGTGCGCGAATTTTTCAAAATGTCTAAGTTGACGCGAGCATCCATGTCCATATCCAAATACTGGGATGGCTGATAGGCGACGGCTTTTTGAATATGGGCTAAGCTACGTTTTTGCGTGGTGAGCAAATATTGCATCAACATCACCACGACTTGGACTTCTTTAGGATCTTCTAGGTCTTGGCTGACATAACTGGCTTCAGCACTAGGCGCGGTGACGGTTTGTGGTGACAACAAGCGATCAACGCCGAGCCATTGGGCATCTTGATCGTCAAGATCGGTTGGCACCACGATTTCTTTGGTGTTTAACGCCGCGAGTTCGTTTTGTAAGGCGAACTTATTGCGCAAACGCGAGACTTTGAGTTCACCAGTCGATAAATCCGTGTAGGCAAACCCATAGTCCTTGCCCGTTGGCAACACCGCAGACAGGTAGTTGTTTTCTGTCGCTTTGCCTGGCTTCACATCCAAAATGGTCCCAGGCGTGATCAATTGCGTCACTTCGCGCTTGACCATGCCGACTGCTTTGCGGGGATCTTCGACTTGTTCGCATAACGCCACTTTATAGCCTTGATCGACTAAGGTTTCGATCGGCGCTTGCACGGCATGATGCGGCACGCCGCACATTGGGATCGCGCGGTCGGTGTTTTTGCTGCGGTAGGTCAGCTTCAGCTCAAGAATCCGCGCGCCTTTGATGGCATCATCGTTATATAATTCAAAAAAATCCCCAACGCGGTAGAACAAAAAGGCATCAGGGTATTGATCCTTGATGGCCTGGTATTGTTGCATCATTGGTGTCGTTTGTGACTTGCGTGGCATGCTTTCACCCATCCTTAAAATATCTGCATCTATTGTAGCATTATTGCAAGATCTGCGCATGACCTCGTGATCGCAGGCAACTGGCGATTTGAAATTGGGACTCCAGCAGATCGCCGCGCCATAGTGAGGGTCCTCGGGGAAGCTAACTTGATTCACTCGCTATGCTCCCGAATCGAGTGGATCTTCCCCTGCGGCTTTCCGTAAGCGGCAAGCCGCCAACGGAAATCTCACTGTGGCGCAACGACCCGCTTCTGTCCCAATTTCAAATCACTTCCACTCTGTTAGGCCACTAACATCTAATGGCGACGAAACGCGCGATTTCAACATTGAGGTACATTCGGAAAAAATCAGTGACACCTCAACATGAGCGTATTTGATCAATAAGTTGGTCATATCAACCGAGAAAATATGTGTGTGGAGATGGTCAGGTAGCACGGAGGTGAACTGGACAATTTTCTGTGGTAGTAAAATCAAGTGAAACGCCGGTTTGTGGCGATTCGCGCGGATTTTACCGGCAAAAAATGAAACGAAGTGGTTTTCTTCGATTCATTTTTTAGGTGGAAGCTCCTCAAACGGGCTTTGTTTGAGAGCTGCAACCGGCCGCACGAAAACTTGTCCAGTTCACCGGAGTGATGCCTAATCATCGACGCCACCGATTTTCGGCAAGTTGCCAAAAAACGCCTGCCGAGAAATTTCGGCAGGCGCTTGGTGAATTAGCGTTTCAAATGGTAACTGTAAGTGGCAATGATGACATTTTCGCGAGAAGCAAACGCCGTGCGCAAACGCACATTGGTTTGGTTATGCAAAATGTTTTGCCAAGGTTTCTTCGGCACGAATTGTGGAATCAATACTGTCGTGGTGAAGTTACGCTTGGCGGCATTTTTGGCGATGATGTCCACAAAGCGAATGGTTGGTCCGGTGATCGAGCGGTATGACGAATGCACATCGACGAACCGCACATCTGGGAAGTCGCGCTTGAATTCATCTTGCGTTTCGTGTTCCTTGTTGGGATTTTCATCCATGGATACGTGCATCGCGATCACGTAATCCCCGATGGTTTGTGCGTAATTCAGCGCGCCACGGGTAACGCGCGTCACGTTGCCGACTAAGACGATCACCGTTGAACCGGAGTATTCATGCTTCGCCACTTCTTCAGGCAGCCGCAATTGGGCAGCGACCATTTGATAATGGGTATGAATTTTCCAGAACACCACGATCAACAATGGCATGATAATGAAAAATGGCCAAATGTCAGGCAAGCGGTAAACAAACAAAATCACCAAGATGGCAAAAGAGATCAACGCCCCAGAGAAGTTGGCGATGGATTTGCCGATCCAACCTTTTTCAGTCGTGTGGCGTTTCCACCAGTGCCGGATCATGCCGGATTGCGACAAGGTAAACGGAATGAACACGCCGACCGCATACAGTGGAATTAGGCGTTCTGTTGAGCCTTGGAACAAGGTGATCAACAAACCGGAACCGATGGCTAAGGTCAAAATCCCGTTGGAATAGCCCAAACGGTCCCCACGATCCATATACATGTGTGGCAAGTATTTATCTTTGGCTAAGTTATAAGCAAGCACTGGGAAAGCAGAGAAACCAGTGTTGGCGGCAACGGCTAAGATCAATGCAGTGGCAAACTGGATCACATAATACATGATGCCGCCGTTACCGAACGTTTTAGCTGCGACTTGGGATAAAACGGTCACTTTAGCGACTGGGACAATGCCGTACCAGTAGTTTAAGAAGGTGATGCCGGCAAAGAAGAAGCCTAAGATGGCCGCCATGATGGCTAACGTGGAAGCCGCGTTGTGTTCGCGTGGCTTTTTGAAAAATGGCACCGCATTGGAAATCGCTTCGACCCCAGTTAAGGAACTGGACCCACTAGAAAACGCGCGGAAGATCAATGCTGCTGAAATTCCAGGCACCACGCCGCCGACAACTTGGGTGGCATGGAATGGAATTTGGCCGGTGAGGATCTGATAAAAGCCCCATACGATCATCGCCGTGATGGATACGACGAATAAGTAAACCGGAATCATTAAGAAGTTCGCTGATTCACTCATCCCCCGCAAGTTCATCAAGGCTAAGACAATGATGATCACGATGGAAATCGCCACTTGATGGCCATATAAAGCTGGAATGGCTGACGTAATGGCTTCCGCCCCAGCAGATGTGGACACCGCCACGGTCAACATATAGTCGATCAACAGCGACCCACCAGCAGCGAGGCCGGCATTTTGCCCGAGGTTTTCAGAAGCGACCACGTATGCCCCACCACCTGATGGGTAGGCATGAATGATTTGGCGATAAGATAACGTCAACGCCAATAGCAAGATCAACACGAATGCTGCGATCGGCAAGGAATACCAAATCGCTGCTGCTGATAACGTGGTCAAGACCAAAACAATTTGTTCGGTCCCGTACGCCACAGAAGACAAAGCGTCGCTAGAAAGCATGGCTAAAGCTTTGAACTTACCAAGCTTTTGGCCACCTTCTTCGTTGGACTTAAGGGGTTTCCCCACTAAGAAGCGTTTTAAATGAGACATGTCGTTTCTCCATTTTCAAAAAATCAAACAGAAGCTATTCTAGCGCACCAGTTTCTGAAAAGCTACAAAGACTTTGTGCACAATCTAAAATCCTGATCTGACAAGCTTTTAAAATGATAAATTACTGATTAATTCGCGGCCGACCCTGAGGAATTTCAGAAAGTCGCCATTTGGTGTCGGTGAGATAAATCGCTACTCACCACCAGTTGCGTGACAAGAGCCAGAACAGTGTGCGGTCATTTGAAATTGGGATGGAAGCCGGTTGGTGATACGTGGTGAGAATTCTGTTAGCGACTTGTCGCTTACAGAATTCCGCAGGTCGAGATCCACTTTTAATATGAGCGTAGCGAATGTTAAAAGTTAGCTCGGCCGAGGACCCTCTCCACGCAGCGCCAACCGGCTGGAGTCCTAATTTCAAATGGCTCACTGCGCAAAAAAATCCTGCTTACTGCGTGCGCAAAAAAATCCTGCTCCCCAACAAGGTTGGTTCGACGGGATTATTTTGCGGTTACGCGTTGGCCAATTCAATGATCACGATGTCTTTGAATGGCAATTTCCGCTTCGCGCTGGCTTCAACTGTGGCTTTGGCCTCATCGTCGATTTTGAGTTGGGCCTTTTGTTCTGGCGTGAACAACTTGTCGACGATAAAATCAATTTCAGCTTGTTTGATTTGGCGCGTTTCTTGCGTCAAGATCACATCAGTTTTGTTGAAGCCTTCCACATAATGCACATGCACGGAACCTAATGTGTACAACCGGAACGTTTTGACAGTACCGTTATGTTGTCCGAATAAGTAGCGCATGGTATATGGCAACATCTTGTGCAAACTCGCATTCAAGCGAATTGGGTTTTCAATCAGTTTCATCGAATCACTCCTTTAAAATAATTGTAGCACAACCCTACGACCAACTGGGATCTGCAGGGCTTTCGGATTGGTTGAGCAATGACAACAATGTCAACAGCTCAGTGGGCACTTGATAATCGCGCGTGTAGATCACATGCGAAATGCGCCGGGAAAAAACACCGATGCCGATCGGTGAGACTTTGCCTTGTTGATACTCTTTGGTGAAATTCACCAAAAGTTGTTGGACATCCGGCCAAGCTTTGGTCACCGAAACCGCGGCAGTTAACGCAGCGAGCACTTGAATATCTGGTTTATGGTGTTTGAACATGATGCCTTCCTCCTATCCAACAATTCGTTGGTATGCCGACAATATACACCCGATCGCCTTGTCAGCGCAAACAAAACGCCTTTTTACTCAGCTTAGTGTCATCATTTGGGTGATAAAATGCTGCCTGACCTTCAAACTGTGAAATTAAATATACCAATATAACATATGACAGCATTATTTCAGTTTATTTAGGAATAATATTAAGTGTCACGATACAAAACCTTTACAATAAAAAGCTGGACTTGTGATTTTTCAGGTGGTAATCTGTAAGCGTTAACTAGGAGGAAGGGGTGGCTTAGCGCACGTCACCAGTACTACTTCGCAACGGGGGGCAGTTCCCCGCAAACCCGAGTGAGATCGATCCACATGACCAGATCCTTGGCCGTGGGTCTCAGCATCAGTCGTGCCGGCACATAAGGGTCCCCTCTCGGACTCATACCAGGTGTGAATGGACGATTTGCCTTGTGGTAACACAAGCAGCAAGTGACGCCTGTGGACAAAAGATCATGCATGATCGAGTCGTCCCGAAAGCGGCCAAAGCCTAAGAAGCGGCGGTGGCGCAGACACGCACTTGAATATTTTGAACTGCATGAGCGTAATTGAATTGGCGTTAAAGCCACAGATCCGCGAAATGGTTCCCTGTTTCGTGGATTTGTTGTGTCCAAATACTGATCAGCACTAGCAAACTGCAAATTTTATCCAGCAGCATTCAATGAGAAGCAGCTGGCCTCACTTGAAATAAATAAATAAATAAATTTTCTCGCCAGATATTCAATGAATCACCACTTTAAAAATAACACCGCTTATTCACCACAAAAAAATCCGGTATCACCTGAAATTTTCAGATGACACCGGATTATTTTTTACCTGATCATGAAATCGGGTTGAATTACATCATGCCGCCCATACCTGCAGCTGGGTTAGCAGGTGCAGCAGGTGCATTTTCGTCAGGCTTGTCAGCAACGACAGCTTCAGTGGTCAACATCAAAGCGGCAACAGAAGCAGCGTTTTGCAAGGCGGAACGAGTTACCTTGGTTGGGTCGATGATCCCAGCTTCAGCCATGTCTTCCCACTTGTCAGTGGCAGCGTTGTAACCAAAGCCAACGTCTTCTTTCTTCATGCGGTCAACAATGACGGAACCTTCCAAACCGGCGTTAACGGCGATTTGGCGAACAGGTTCTTCCAAAGCCCGCAGCACGATGTTGATCCCAGTTTGGACGTCGCCTTCTTCTTTCAAAGCAGCAACGGCGTCGATGGTGTCAACTAAGGCAACACCACCACCAGCAACGTAGCCTTCTTCAACGGCAGCACGGGTCGCATTCAAGGCATCTTCAATGCGGTACTTGCGTTCTTTAAGTTCCGTTTCAGTGGCAGCGCCGACTTTGATCACGGCAACACCGCCGGCTAACTTAGCCAAGCGTTCTTGCAACTTTTCACGATCGAAGTCAGAAGTGGTTTCGGCAATTTGCTTGCGGATAATCGCTACACGTTCGTCAATGGCAGCCTTGTCGCCGGCGCCTTCAACGATCGTGGTCTTGTCCTTGGTGATCGTAACCTTGTTAGCAGTCCCTAATTGTTCCAACTTGGTATCTTTGAGATCCAAGCCAAGATCGGAAGTGATCACAGTACCACCAGTCAACGTTGCGATATCTTGCAATTGTTCCTTGCGACGATCGCCAAAGCCTGGGGCCTTAACAGCAACAACATTGAAGGTACCACGGATCTTGTTTAAGACCAAAGTTGGCAATGCTTCGCCGTCAACATCATCAGCAATGATCAACAATGCCTTACCTTGTTGCACGATTTCTTGTAACAATGGCAAAACGTCTTGAATGTTGGAGATCTTCTTGTCAGTGATCAAGATGTATGGGTTGTCGAGATCAGCTTCCATCTTGTCGTTATCAGTGACCATGTATTGAGACAAGTAGCCGCGATCAAATTGCATCCCTTTGACCACGTCGGATTCCGTCTTGATCCCTTTGGATTCTTCAATGGTGATAACACCGTCGTTACCCACTTTTTCCATGGCGTCAGCGATCAATTCACCAACTTCAGTAGAAGCACTGGAAACAGATGCGACTTGAGCGATTTCCTTTTTACCAGAAACGGTATGGGAGATCTTGTGTAATTGGTCAACCGCAGCGTCAGTGGCTAATTCGATCCCATGACGGATGCCAACAGGGTTAGCACCAGCTGTGACGTTCTTCATGCCTTCGCGGATGATGGCTTGGGCCAAAACCGTAGCAGTGGTCGTCCCATCACCAGCGATATCGTTGGTCTTAGTGGCAACTTCAGCAACCAACTTGGCGCCCATGTTTTCGTAGTGGTCTTCTAATTCGATGCCTTTGGCGATGGTCACACCATCGTTAGTGATTTCAGGGGCACCGTAAGACTTTTCCAATACGACGTTGCGGCCTTTAGGACCAAGCGTGGTTTTAACTGTGTCAGCCAGCTTGTCGACACCGGCAAGCATCGAACGACGAGCGTCTTCAGAGAACTTAATTTCTTTTGCCATGTGTAATTTTCACCTCATAGAATATTTTTGATCAAAAAAGTTTTAGTCAACGATAGCCATCAAGTCTTTTTCGTGCAAGACCAGATACTTTTCACCGTTGTTCTTCACTTCAGAACCTGCATACTTGTCATAAACCACGACATCGCCGACTTTGACGCTAGGGGCTAAGACTTTGCCTTCTGGCGTGCGTTCGCCTGCACCGACAGCAACGACCTTACCGGATTGAGGCTTTTCTTTAGCGTTGTTGGCTAACACGATCCCACCAACAGTCTGTTCTTCTTCTTCAACAACTTGAACGATGACGCGATCTCCTAATGGCTTTAACAAGGCAATCCCTCCATAAACATTTGTTTTATTATTTATTTAGCACTCTACATTCCTAAGTGCTAACCACAACTGCTACTATAACTAGTTTTAAGTTAGAATGCAAGTGTTTTGTAGCAATCTTCCCTCGAGAGTGCTAATTTTCAATTTTCTTAAAAAACAGCCGAGTACTTTCATTGAACTGGCAAGTCGCGGTACACTAGTGCTAATACAAAGGAGGCCGACCATGCAAACGCGTAGTTCTCGCCGGCAACAACCTCATTCAACTAAGCCTTGGGTCAAATGGCTGTGGCTCGTCATCACGGTGGCACTGTTTTCTGCTGGGGCTTATGGCTTAAGGCTCTATAGTCAAGCCAAGTATGCCATCGATAGCACCTACTCTGGTTTAAAAACCCAGAAGGTGTCCACAGACATTTCCAATAAGAAGCCTTTTGCCGCACTATTGCTCGGGGTCGATACCGGCGCGTTAGGTCGGACTTATAAAGGGAATTCCGATACCATGATCGTCGCCGTGGTCAATCCGCAAAAACATACCACCAAGTTGATTTCGATTCCCCGCGACACCGTGGCGCAGTTGATCGGTACCAAATCATTCAACATGCAAAAAATCAATGCAGCGTACAATGTCGGCGGCTCAGACATGGCCATCAACACGGTATCTAAATTAGTGAACGTCCCGATCAAGTACTATCTCACCATTAACATGGGTGGTTTGGAGAAAGTGGTTGATGACGTCGGCGGCGTCGATGTGAATGTGCCATTTTCATATTATGATTCCCATTCCAACAACAAACACTTCGTTAAAGGTAAAATGCACTTGAATGGCGAATGGGCCTTGGCTTACGCCCGCATGCGCCACGAAGATCCGCAAGGTGATTACGGTCGCCAAAAGCGCCAGCAACAAGTGATCAAGGCGATTTTGAAAAAGGCAGTTTCGTTTAGCAGTTTGTCACACTTCACGAAGCTGTTAGATACGGTTTCTTCCAATATTCAAACCAACTTGACCTTCAGCGATATGCAAAGCATTTTCCTCAACTACCGCTCTGCCGCTAAAAACGTTTCAACTGGTACCTTACAAGGCCAATCCGCTGGCGTGTATTCAAGTTTGTATGACACTTATTTGGATTATCAGATCCCGTCAACAGATGCCATGCAAAAAGTCTCCGATGAGCTCCGCGCCGCCCTTGGCTTAAAGTCTGAAACCATCAACAACGAAAACGTCAAAGAAAATGCGGCTAACAGCGGCTTCTCTTGGACCTCGACCGCCGATCAAACCTATACGATTTACAATCCAGATCTTTAACGATCCTGATCAAAAGAGCCAAGCGCAACGGTTGCGCTTGGCTCTTTTGATTCCCTAAGTTTGTGAATCGTTACTTGGCGATCATCTCAATTCGCGATTTCTTGCGCCGACGATGTTCGAGAATCAATGTTACTTAATACAACATTGCGTTTTCTGTACTACTCATCATCGCCCACTAAATTCGGTTGCACAAAACGAGGACTCACCCCACAGCTTGTCGGGACTGTTAAAATTCCTGCACAATTAGCCTATTTTGTTTGCTCATTCTTACACCAGCAAGTGATATTATCAAAAAAGCCAGCGATCCAACCACAATTGGTGGTCAGTCACTGACTTGACGATTATTGTTCGTCTGTTTCTTGTAACGTTGGTCCGTAATGTTCCAAGAAATAAATTAAGGTTTGCAATTCTGTGGCCAAATCGACATTTTGCACTCGAACATAGTTTGGCACGGAAATCCGCAGTGGTGTAAAGTTCATGATGCCTTTGATGCCAGCTTTTACCAATTCATCGGTGATGGCTTGGGCCGCATCCGTTGGCACGGTCAAGATCACGATTTCAATTTGTTGTTCTTTGAGTTGCTTGACCAATTCCGTCATCGGATAAATCGGCACGCTACTTTGAATGGTGCCGGCGATTTCAGGGTTCACATCAAAACCAGCGGAAATCCGAATATTGTTGGCTTGGCGGAAGTTGTAGTTCAATAAAGCGTGGCCGAGATTCCCAACCCCGACTAATGCGACGTTAGTCAATCGGTCTTGGTTCAAGATCTTTTTGAAGAAGGTGATCAATGACTGGACATCATAGCCATAACCGCGTTTGCCTAACGCGCCAAAATATGAAAAGTCACGGCGAATCGTGGCGCTGTCTACCTTCACCGCTTCAGACAACTCAGTCGAGCTGACTTTGGTGGTACCTGAATTCGCTAAAAACGTCAAATACCGGTAATATAAGGGTAGACGTTTTGCGGTCGCTTTTGGAATGATCGTTTCTGCCATTGGTGCTGTACCTCCTGAGGATTTGTTCAGCATTGCGCGAAACTTTTGTGAATCAGCGTTCATGCTTTCCATTCGATAGTAACCGCTTTGCGCAAGTAACGCAAGTAAATCAGGGGCTTTGCGCAAAAAAATTCACAACCAACAATAAAACAGCACCATTGAATGTGTTATATTGTTACCAAGAACATTGAAGAAAAGGATGTAATCACTGTGATCATTATGCAGGCCCAACAAGTCGGGCGGACCTTTGACGGTAACGACTTGTTTACTGGGATCAACCTCGAAGTGCAAACCGGATCTCGGGTCGGCTTAGTCGGCCCCAACGGTATCGGCAAAACCACTTTGCTGGAGATCCTTGCTGGGATCAACCCGCCAGACTACGGCCAAGTTACCACCAGCAAAAATATGTCCATCGGCTATTTGGCCCAGGACTCAGGACTCGACTCCAACCGCACCATTTTTGCGGAAATGTTGACGATTTTTGAACCGTTGATCGCGATGGAAAAGCGTATGCACGCGCTTGAAGCGCAAATCGCCGATCCTAAACTTGCCGAAGACCAAGAGCAATATGATCAAGTCATGCGCCAATACGATCAGATCCAACACGACTTCCAAGCGCAAAACGGTTATGGCTATCAAGCTGAGATCCGCTCGGTGCTACATGGCTTTCAATTTGACGACACCACTTATGACAAGCCAATCGGCAATTTGTCTGGTGGCGAACGCTCGCGCCTTGCCTTAGCGAAGTTATTGTTGGAACATCACGATTTAATCATTTTGGATGAACCGACTAACCACTTGGACATCGACACGTTAACTTGGCTTGAAGGTTACTTGAAAACATATTCTGGCGCGATTTTAACCGTCAGCCATGACCAATACTTCTTGAATCACGTCGTCACTGAACTGTATGAACTGACGCCTTCCAAGTCGATCCACTACAAAACCAACTACTCTGGCTACTTGAAGCAAAAAGCCGACAACTTAGCTTTGGCGTGGAAAGCCTACGAAAAACAACAAGAAGAAATTCATAAGTTGCAAGATTTCGTCGACAAAAATATCGTTCGCGCCAGCTCCACCAAACAAGCCCAAGCGCGGCGCAAACAACTCGAAAAAATGGACGTCCTCGCCAAACCGCAAGGCCGCGAAAAAACCGTTCACTTCCGCTTCACCCCAGAAACCACCAGCGGCAATGAAGTCTTGAAAGTGCACGACGCCACCGTCGGCTATGAACCAGATGAGCCGATGGCCGGCCCGATCAACTTCCAAGTCAACAAAGGCGATCGCATTGCCATCATCGGTCAAAACGGGGTCGGCAAATCCACCTTGTTGAAATCTGTGTTAGGTCAAATTCCATTTTTGAAAGGCCAAGCGCAATTCGGCACCAATGTCACCACCGGGTATTATGATCAGGATCAACACCAATTGCATTGGAACAAGTCAGTGCTTGATGAGATTTGGGATGATCATCCGACCATGCCGGAACAGGCGGTGCGCTCAGCACTGGCAGCCTTCTTGTTTGACGCTGATGACATCACCAAAACCGTTGCTGATCTTTCCGGTGGGCAAAAAGCCCGTCTGGAACTGACCAAGTTATCGTTAAAGCATGATAACTTTTTAGTCTTGGATGAACCGACCAACCATTTGGACATCAATTCCAAAGAAGTGTTGGAATCCGCCTTGGCAGATTTTGAAGGCACAGTGTTGTTCGTCTCACATGACCGGTACTTCATCAATGAGCTCGCCACCAGCATCGTTGAAATCGAACCGACTGGCGGCACCATGTTCTTAGGCAACTGGGATTACTACCAAGAAAAGCTCCTTGAAAAAGAAGCCGAACGTGCAGAAGCACAAGCCGCAGCGCAACCAGAAACCGTTGAAGCCCCAACTGCTGCCAAGAATTATCAACAATCCAAAGACCAACAACGCGCCCAACGCAAGCTGGAACGCGAAGTGGCCAAGCTCGAAGAACAAATGGAAAGCTTAGACCAACAAGTCTCTGACTTGCAAGAACAAATGACTGCACCAGATGTCCTCAGCGACTATGTCAAAATGGGCGAGTTGCAAACCCAGCTCGATGCCTTGAACCAAAAAGCGTCCGAAGCAGAAGATGCTTGGGAACAAGCATCACTGGAACTGGAAGAATTTGAATAAGCAAAAGGCGTCACGCGATTGCTCAATCGTGTGACGCCTTTTTGAGGTCAGCTAATGCGCTAACAACGCTTGCAAACTCCGCCCAACGCCGGCATGATCATGATTATCTACCACGGCATCGGCAACTTGTTTCACTTCAGGAATCGCATTGCTCATCGCAACGCCACACCCTACGCCTTCAAGCATGGCCAAATCATTTTCATAATCGCCAAACGCGACAAAATCTTGGACATCCCCGTGCCAAGTTTCGGCCAACGCCTTGAGCCCTGATAATTTGGTGACCCCAAAGTTGGTGATTTCCAAGAAATTCGCCGATGCCCAAACCATCGATACCGGTTCATCCACCAATTGATCGTGAATTTTCACCAACACGGCATGATCGGGATGATTGAAGCCGACTTTGTAAACTTAGTCAGTCGCCAACAACCTCAACATACGGGCTTCGGTTTTAAACAAATGGTTGTAGCCTTTGCCATGCATCAAAAAAGCAGCGTGCCACAACAAGGTATTGGTCACATCATAGCGAAAAACGCCATTTTTACGGTATAACATGAGATTCGTGTGCCCGGCTTGCGCAAGTTTCAATAACCGGGTGATCCGATCACGTGGTATTGCACTAGCTACTAACACCTGACCATGCTCGTCTTCCACATAACTGCCATTTAAACACACTTTAGCCCCAGTCACGCCGACTTTGGCCATCACTTGACTGATAGCTGGCGCTTGGCGACCTGAGGCGACCACAAAATGGATCCCGTCATCAACAGCCTGGCGAACCATTTGCGAATTTAATGGCGCGATGGTCATCCCATGATGCATGAAGGTACTATCCAAATCCGTTGCAATTGCTTGAATCATGGCCACTCCTTATGCGTGATCGAAATCTAAACCAGGATCAGCGCTGAGATCCAAACTGCCGAATTGCTTTTTGGCTAAGGCCACATGCGCCGCCGCGCCGATCATTGCGGCATTATCGCCACATAAGCGCAGTGGTGGCACAATCAAGTCGATATCGGTGTTGGCCAATTCTTTAGTCAAGCGTTCCTTCAGGCCTTGGTTTGCCGCCACACCGCCAGCAACGACTAACTGTGAGACTGGATGATCATGCAAGGCGCGCAAGGTTTTATGCGTCAACACATCCACCACTGCGGCTTGAAAACTCGTCGCCAAATCTTCACGACTCAAGGTTTCATGAATTTGATCGGCATGATGCACCGTGTTAATGAAGGCAGACTTCAAGCCTGAGAAACTGAAGTCCAAGTCTTCGGAATCATCCATCGCCCGCGGGAAGTTAAAGGTATCTTGGCCTAAATGCGCCAAGCGATCCACCTCTTTGCCGGCTGGATAGTTGATGCCAAGCACCCGGCCGATTTTATCATAAGCTTCACCAGCCGCGTCATCGCGAGTATCGCCGATGATCTTGAAATCGCCAGCCGCTTGCATGTAAACCAATTCGGTATGCCCACCGGAAACCACCAAGGCTAACAAGGGGTAAACCAAAGGCTTGACCAACTGTGCGGCATAAATGTGCCCAGCGATGTGGTTGATCGGCAATAATGGTAAATTGTGCGCAAAGGCCACAGTCTTGGCGGCAGTGACCCCGATCAATAAGGACCCGATCAACCCAGGCCCATACGTCACGGCCACAGCGTCGAGATCATCGTAAGTGACTTTGGCTTCTTTCATGGCCAAATCGATGACTTCAGTGATTTGTTCCACATGATGGCGGCTGGCCACTTCTGGTACCACCCCGCCAAAGCGCTTGTGTGAGTTGATTTGAGTGGCAATGATGTTACTTAAAATGGTATCCCCGTTTTTGATCACCGCCACACTGGTTTCATCACAGCTACTTTCAAACGCTAAAATCAATTCTGGTTGACTCAACATGTTCTCCTTATTCCTCGTTCAACGCCCGCCACATATCCATGGCGTCTTCGTGATGCGCGACGTAATACCCTTTTTTAATGCGACCATCGTGAAAACCGAGTTCATGATACAACGCTTGGGCGATGGCATTATCCGTGCGCACTTCAAGGGTCAACTGATCACTGCCAAAATCTCGGGCTTTTGCGATCATCCACTGCATGAGATACCGGCCTAGTCCTTGATGTTGCAAGTTAGGATCCACAGCAATGTTGGTAATATGCGCTTCGTTTTTGGCAAACATGCACCCGATAAACGCCACGACCAAACCGTCATTGGGTAAGGTCAACACCAAATACAAGCTGTGTTGGCGCTTGTGCAATTCGGATAAAAACGCCACCCGATCCCAAGGCGTGTCATTGTATACCGCCCGCTCAATGGCTAAAGCCGCATCAATATCCCCGTTAGCCATGCGCCGCAACGTAAATTCGCGGTTGTGGATCACAGCCGCTTCTTCGGTAAATGTCAGGCTTTCTGGTGGATTATTTTCAAACCAGTCTCTAAACTTTCTCAACATAAGGCTCATGTCCTTCATCTGAATGGGTCTTTAACCAATTGCGTTCGGCTTCAGTCACGCGCAAATACGTCGGGACAAAATCAAAGACAGACACCGGCTTTGCATGCATCCCCAGCAACGCGATCCGGCTAGCCCGAGGATAAGCACGCAATGGATCTGCCAAGTTGGCTTTGGCGCCTAACGTCGAGCGGATCTCGTCAGCAAATTTTTCGACGTCCGCGCCGACAAACACAGCGGGTTGGCGCAACACGCGCACTTCTTCTAATAACTGGGTCAATGGCAAATGCGAATCTTGCACGACATTGATCAACTCACCATTCACCCATTGGTATACCCCAGCAAAAACGTTTTGCCGCCGAGCATCCATTAATGGCACGATCAACGCTTGGGTATCGGTGACGCCAGCAGCCAACGCCGCCAAGCTGGACACGCCGACGAGTTCCTTGTTTAACGTGTAGGCCAAGGTCTTGCCAGTGGTGACAGCAATGCGGATGCCAGTATAAGAACCTGGGCCTTCAGCCACCACGATGCGATCGATTTGATCGATGGTGAGATCGGATTGTTTCAGCAAGTTTTGAATCGTTGGCAGCAGTTGTTCGCTGTGCGTTTTTTTATGATTGATCGTCGTTTCGGCTAAAAGTGTTTGGTCGTGCATCACCGCAACACTCATGGTTTGATTGGACGTATCAAGAGCTAATAAATACATGTCTGCCTCCGAAAGATTTTATCCTGCTATTATAACATTTTTCTGCAAACTGGTTCATTGTCGCTTCAACTGTTCCCAAGTCCATGAAAAAAGACAAGCCAGCATGCGACTTGTCTAGAGTTTTCAGATTATAACGTGGGTTTGATCCGCGCCACGCCTTTGAGCACCGCATAAGACACGGCGACTTGAATCGGATACACGATCGCATCTTTGATCAAGCGCACCACGATGATCCCTTGCCAAGGCGTGCCCATCATTTGCAACCACAAGGTGTTCATCAACACATTGCACAAAATGGTCACTGCCAGTACCGCTAACGCCACGCGCCACAAGCGCACTGGCTTTTGCGAGAAAAACAACCCGTAAATGATCGCAGCCACGATGGCCGTCAAGGTAAAGCCTAAGAAATTGACCCCTGGTGAAAAAATCAACACATTGATTTGATCACACAACATAGCGCCGACTGCGGCGATCCATGGGCCCAAGTAGTAAGCCATTAAAATCGTAGCAATGAAGGCTGGGCCGATTTTGACAAAGCTGGTACCGAAACTAAAGCGACGTAACACCAGATCCATGGCCATAAACACGGCTAAGCTGACCCAAGTTTTCGTGGTGAGCTTTGGTGTTCTGAATGATAATTGCATATAGACTATCCCCTTTGGTGGAGACGCCGAGCAAGACCTTGGTGGCGCGCACACCCGAAAGCCTAACTATTTGGCGAATGCGAACTTGTTACCGCAGCAATTGCTTTCGTCTAGTGTTCACATTCCGTTCCACTAGCACTTAACGCAACAAGTTCTACTCCTTAGATTTTTTTGGTACGCCGTCTATCATAACCCAAACGATTTAAAACACAAGTCCAAAAGCATCCGATATTCTTGGCAAAAAGTGGGATAAATATTACGAATACGTTCGGAAATAAAAATATTATCGGTTTAACTGGTCAACGCGGCCAGTTAAATTTTAAATAAAATCACACTTAATGAGAATTCTGTTAAATCTCTCACACGAAATTATTTTAGCTTTGCTACTGCGCCCAACATTGAATTTAAGGATCGCGGCGTATAGTAGCCATTAGTAACCAAACCGCAATACCGCTTTCGCTTGCGAAAGCTTCCCTTAAATAACACTTCCAGCTGCGAAGTGTTTTTTTATTCCACTTTTTCTGTTACACTTATTTTTTGAAAGAAGGGTTCTCATGACGCACATTTTAGCTTTGCATACTGGCGGCACCATTGCGATGAGCCAAGACGAAAACGGTGACGTTTCCCCAAACGCCCAAAATCCCTTGATGGGTTTACAAGATCTGGTCGGCCAAGACATTGAAGTCACCTCAGAAGACTTTTTCAACTTGCCATCGCCGCACATGACCCCACAGCGCATGCTGGAATTGTCTAAGCGTATCCGCCAGGCTGAAGCTGACGGTATCGATGGCATTGTGGTGACGCATGGGACCGATACGCTAGAAGAAACGGCGTACTTCTTGGACTTAACTTTAGACGCCACGATCCCAGTCGTGGTGACTGGTGCGATGCGCTCAAGCAATGAAGTCGGCGCTGATGGCAGCTATAACTATGTGTCTGCGATTCGCACCGCTGCCACCCCGGCTGCGCGAAACAAAGGCTGTTTAGTGGTGATGAACGACGAAATTCACACGGCGCGCTTCGTCACCAAAACCCACACGACCAATGTGGCAACTTTCCGCACGCCCACCTTTGGTCCGATCGGCTTGGTCACCAAGGAGGGCGTGCGCTTTTTCCAAGAATTGATCAACCAAGTCGCGCTGCCGATTGATGACTTGCAAGCGCCTGTCTTCCTATTAAAAGCCTACGCTGGTATGGACAGCACCTTGTTTGACGCCTTGCCGACTGATACCAAAGGCTTAGTGATCGAAGCCCTCGGCGCTGGGAACTTACCACCAGAGACTTTGCCAGGCTTGCAACATTTGTTAGATCGCAACATTCCCGTCGTATTAGTTTCCCGGTGTTTCAACGGTGTAGCGGAAGGTTTCTACGATTATCAAGGCGGTGGTGCCCAACTGGCGAAAATGGGCGTCACCTTCTGCCAAGGCCTCAACGGTCAAAAAGCCCGGATCAAATTAATTGTCGGCTTATCTGCTGGCAAAACTGGAAAGGAGCTCGCAGATTATGTCGACAACGCGATCTCTTGATTTAACGAATCTGTATCATGAACTGACCACCTTACTCGGCCCTAGTGGCTGGTGGCCAGCAGATTCGAAATTTGAGATCTTAGTCGGCGCGATTTTAGTGCAGAACACGAACTGGCGCAATGTTGACAAATCGCTGGATAACTTACGGGCGGCAACGAATTTTGAGCCCCAAGCCATCGCCAACTTATCCCTAGACGAGTTGCAAGAATTGATCCGTCCCAGTGGGTTCTACCGCAATAAAAGCCGCGCTATTAATGGGTTGTTCAGCTGGCTGACGCACGCTGACTTCGATTTGGCGCGGATTGCAACCACCGAACCGTCCCGTTTGCGGCAACAATTGTTAGCTTTGCCTGGCATCGGGGAAGAAACTGCCGATGCGATGCGGTTGTATGTCTTTGATCAGTCCACCTTTATCGCTGACAATTACTGTCGTCGATTATTCAGTTGGTTAGGTCAGGATTTTGCAACTTATGCCAAGCTCAAAGCGCATACCCGAGAAGTCGATGATTGGGGCTTACGCGATGCCCAAGAATTTCACGGGTTGATCGATAATTTTGGAAAAACGGTGAAATCTGCAGAAGATTTTTCACAAAGTCCGCTCGCCAACTTCACGCTGACATTGAAATAGCCGCCGCAATTTTGCGACGACTATTTTTTATTTCAAGCTGAACGTCATCTTCACTGGATTGTGATCAGAATATTTGAAATCCGTATCGACGACTTTCACCTGGTGGACTTCCACATTCGGCGACACGATAAAGCCATCGATCAAGGTTTTGAAACTCTTGGCCGGATCCCAAGGCTTGTCTAAGCCACGCGCAGACGGAATCGCCGCAGCAGCTAAACCGCTGGTCGGTTGGGTAAACCCTTTTGGCAGTTGATCAACGGGGAAAGGATGCGTCCAGGTCTGCGGTTTAGCACTGGTGTGGAAAACTTCAGGCGCATTGGGGATAACCCGGTGATTATAATCCCCACCGACGATCACATAATCACCTTGGGCATAACTTTTGGCGATGGCTTTAAACAATTTGGCAAACTGGGCTTCTTGCACGGCATGATTTGGTGTAAAAGCCGACAAATGGATATTCACCAGCACCAAAGACTTGCCATTATCCACAGCAACGCGACTCATGGAAAAGGCCCGGTCCAGATCCATCAGCTTGTTATAATCGGTATCCACAGGCAATGAATATCGACGGGAGCTGGTGATCGGGCATCGCGCTAAGGTGACAAGTCCAGATTTGGCGGCGCCGATCGGTTGATTAAACGGGTAAAACAAGTATGCGGAGTCATAGTTTTGCGCAAAGACGCGATCGTAATCCGGCATGCCGTTAGCTAACTTTTTCACTTCGTCAACATGCTGCGAGCGATCACCGGCCACATCGACTTCTTGATAAAAGGCGATGTCAGGATCAATGGTGTGAGTGGTTTTCACCACCCCAGCCAAACTTTTATCCACAGCTTGGGCACTATAAGCCCGAGAATGCTTACCGCCATCCATGAAAAAGCTATAACTTTGGGGATAACTCCCATAACCGATATTGTAAGACATCGCCGTATTCACATGATCAGTGGATAACGCCGACTGCTTTGCGTGCGTCACCTTCAATGGCAAATCATCGGCCAACCGGTGATAACTCGCAAACAAGTACCCGATATACCCGCCAGCGACTAGCACAACGCCGCCTGCTGTGATGGCTAAGGCTTTGACCCATTTTTTCATCTTGAACCTCCGAAAAAAATGAGAACTTATCCCCTTGTGGACAAATTCTCAGTTTAAAAGTTATGCACCGGTGATGATCGCGGTGCTCAAATAATAAATGCCTGCCACGCCGATAAAACCATAAACGATGCGGGTGATCATCGCGACATTCAAGTGATCGACAATGCGATTGGCTATGATAGTGCCAATGACTGCGCCGACCATCCCCACTGCCACATACTTCAAGTCGCCAACGCTCAAGACATGATTGGCAAAGCGTACCGTGGTGACATAGAAAGTATCGATCAAGAAAAAGGTTTGAATACTGACGAGATATTCTTCTTTAGTTTTCGACAAGGTCAAAAAATACAGCGCCATCAACGGCCCGCCGATCCCAAACAACCCATTGAAAAAGCCTGAGATGATCATGAACAAGCCGCACACGAGCAAGGGAAACCGTTTATTCCCTGCCGCCCGGTTGAACGTGAAGTACAAACACAGCGTGATCAGTAAGCAGCCGAGTAACCCTTTGAGAAAATGCGTCGGCAAGATCTGACCCAAATGCACCGACCAGGTCGCCACGCTAGCATAAATCAGAAACGGGATCGGTAAACGACGCCATTTTAATGCATGACGATAGCGCCACACCAATACCACTTCGGCGATCAACATCGTCAGCGTCGACACCCCAGCACTTTGGCCGATCGGCAGCATCGTTGGCAAGAAGATCATCAACATGATCCCAGAACCAAAACCGGTGACGCCTTGCACTAAACTTGCCAGCACTGCGGCAAACAGCATTACAAAAATCCAACTCATTGCTCACGCCAAGTCATTTCCGCTTCCGCATTGACCACACCATCCGTGATCACTTGATGCCGGGTGGTCAAGCCTTCAATTTGCACTTGGGCGCTAGGTGTTGCATCAACCGGCAATTCTTTGGCATATTTGATTTTCATGCTGGCCAGTTCATGGTTCGCTAAGAAATCAGCGCCCAGTGAATCTTCCATCCATTCAAAATAATGCACATTGTTGACGTGACCGTTGGGATCGATATCAAAATACCGCACAGGATAAGCGTGTTCACGGTCGACGCGATCAATTTTAGACAAGCGCTTGAAGCGTTCCACATGCGTTGAAAATGGTGCGCCCACTTTTTCCACTAAGTCTTTGACCACTGGTACCACTTTGCGCGCATTGAGATCCATCATCACCCAAGCGCCGCGCATCGTCGCCAAGCGTTCGCCATCTGTCGTTTCCAACCAATAATCGCGGTAGCACATCAATTTGTTGTAACTGGTGGCTTCCGTGCCTAACACTAGCGGCACTTCAACTTTAGGCATGCGCTTGACGTCGAGTTCATATTGGGTGATCACCCAACCGATCCCACGCGATAACACTTGCGTCATCCCAGCGCCCACTTGATCGAGTTGGTGTTCAGAGCCCATCAGCATCGCATTGACTAAAGTTACAAGGCTTGCGGTGCCTTTTTGCGTCGCCATGAAAAATGGGATCGTATAAGGTTCAGTGTACTTCATTCAGTCTCCTCCAATCCATGATACGCATTGTAAACGGCTTGGCGATTCAAGCCATTGGTTTTGGCCACGGCTTTGATCGCCGCGTTGGGTTTGTCGCCGTTATCGATCAACGCTTGCACTTGGTCGACTAAGGGCACATCTGATGCTACTGGCGCTACTGGATCGGCGCCTTGCACCATGATCACAAATTCGCCGCGCGCAGATTCGAAGGCCCAATCGATCAATTCAGACAAACTGCCGCGAATGAATTCTTCATGCAACTTGGTCAATTCGCGCGCCAGGACGGCTTGGCGATCCCCAAAAATCGCTTGGATCGCCGTTAAGGTCTTGGCCACACGATATGGTGATTCATAAAAAATCACCGTTTGTTCTTGTTGGGCGAGTTTGGTCAGTTCCGCTTTTTGGACACTAGCTTTGCGCGGTAAGAACCCGTAAAACATAAATGGCTGTGGTGCAAGCCCGCTAGCAATCAGGGCTGTCGTCGCAGCATTCGCCCCTGGTAATGGCACAACCGGTAAGTTGGCAGCAATCGCCGCGGCCACCAGTTCTTTACCAGGATCAGAAATCGATGGCATCCCGGCATCAGACACTTGGGCAATCGATAACCCGGATTGGAGTTTGGCGATCAATTCAGGAATGCGCTGTTGGGTATTGTGTTCGTGAAACGAGATCTGCTTGGTTTCAATTTCGAAGTGATTCAGCAGTTTTTGCGTGTTGCGCGTATCTTCTGCGGCGATCAAATCGACAGTTTGCAACGTTTTGACTGCGCGCACCGTCATATCATCCAAATTGCCGATCGGCGTGGGCACCAGAAAAAGGGTGCCGCTATCGTGTTGGTCAAAACTGTGTTGATTTTGCATTAGCGCTCCCCGTAAATAATGTCGACACAAAACGCGCAAGGTTCATTATCGATGCGGCGTTGGCCATAGTAATATGGGCACACATGGAAGCCTTCTTCATAAAGGTTCTCTAAGTTGAGCTTAGATTTGGACAGCTCAACAGCGCCGCTAGATTTGTGATCGGCACTGGTTTGCAATTCTTGTAAATGCTCGCGCAAGTGCCGGTTTTCAATTTCTAGTTCGGCGTTTTTTTCGACTAACTGCGCCATATTTTGCTTCAAGCCTGCGAGTTTGCTCAGCATGGCTTGGGTTTGTTGTTCTAGCTCGACGAATCCGTCATAGAGATCTTTTTTCTCCATGTGCTCCCCTTCTTGTGTGGATATGATACTTCCAGTATAGCATACGAAACCGCAATGGCTAACAGCGTCGTGGTTTTCAAAACAACGTCGATACGGCTAGCTCGCTTGGGATTTCGAGGCAAAGACCGCCTCAAAATCTCAAGCAGCGCTACCCGATCAACTAAAATCGTTTTGAAAACCACTGGAAACAAAAGCAGCCAAGTCCGACTAAGACTCAGCTGCTAACAGTTGTAAGATCAACGCTTCAGTCGCTGACTGGAACGTCACGTTTTGCCGCAAACGTACTTGCGCGGCGAGAATCGCCTGTAAGCTCTTCGTTAAGACTTTGCTGGACAACCAAGAAAGCTGTTTGACAACGGCCTCGCCCACAAAAGCGGGTTGGCTGTCGACTTCAAAGTGCCGGTTCATCGCGTCTTCATACACTAGCGCTAACAACGCGAGCACTTGGTTTTGTTCTGGCAAAGCCTTGGCCGTTGGCAACAAGCTGGCTTGTACGGAAACAAATGCCGACGCATCGCGATTCGCCAACTGGGCAGCTAAATTCAACACGGCTTGAACGCGACTTTGAAATTCTCCGTCAGCAACCATCGCTTGTGCTTGCGCCACATCTGCCGTCAGCTTCACTGCCAGCGCCGCAGACTTTTTGTCCACCCCAGCCGTTTCCAGTTGCGCTTGAATCGACGCGACAGGCGGATCTGGAAAGTTGATGATCTGCGCGCGGGACAAAATCGTCGGCAACAGTTGATTCTTAGCAGTAGTCGTTAAAATGATCGTCGCGCCAGCCACTGGTTCTTCGTAGAATTTCAACAAACTGTTGGCGGCCCCTGGGGTCATTTTCTCCGCTTGTTGGATCACGAATACGCGCTGTTGGCCTTCGACGCCAGACTTGGTCAGCTCAGCTTTCAAGCCGCGCACATCGTCGACTTTCAAGCTGCGCGCTTCCGTTGCCAGCACCACCACATCGGGATGGTTGTGACTCAAGATGCGCTGGCATTCAGGACATTGCATGCAAGGTTGATCATTTTGCACATTTTGGCAAAATAAGCGCAAGGCGATCCACTCCGCCAATTGCGCTTTACCCGTGCCGGCCACGCCACTGAAGACGTAAGCTTGTCCCAGCTGGTGGCGGTCGATGATCGCAGCAAATTGTTTCACCAAGCTAGGCTGTAATTCAGAAATTTGCATCAGAAGCGATGGAAGGCTTCGACAGGCAAGACAAATACCGTGGCGCCGCCGACTTGCACTTCGATCGGATATGCCATGGCAGAATCACTAGTGGCATCTAAGTTCACCGGTGGGGTCATGAATTGTTCGCGAGTCTGTGAGGTATCTTTGATGATTTGGAGCACTTCATCCACGCGATCATCATCGATCCCGATCAGGAAAGTGGTGTTACCAGACTTCAAAAAGCCGCCAGTAGTAGACAGCTTCGTCGCCCGGACGTTGTTATCGATAAATTCACTGCTTAAAAGGTTGGCGTCTTTGTCTTGCACGATGGCCATGATCATTTTCATAAAGCAGACCTCCTATTGTAAATGCTTGAGCAACTGCGACAAACTTTGCGACACAACAGTATCAAAATCTTGGGTGGCATCGATGGTCACAAACCGTTGCGGATTGGCTTCAGCTAAGCGCAGATAAGCCGCGCGCACGCGTTCGTGAAAATCGAGTTGTTCTTGATCGAGGCGATCATATTGGGTCGCTTGGCGATGGGCTTTGATCCGGGCAATCCCCACTGACGCTGGCACGTCTAAGTAAATGGTCAAACTCGGTTCTAAGCCGGCAGTGGCAAATTGATTCATGGCCAGCACTGCAGATTCCCCAATGCCACGCCCAGCGCCTTGATACGCCACTGACGAATCCACGAAGCGATCACACACCACCACTTGATCAGCAGCGAGGGCAGGTAAGATTTTTTCCACCAAATGTTGCCGGCGACTGGCCGCATATAACAACGCTTCGGTGCGCGCGTCCATTGCTGTGTTTTCCGGATCCAAAATCAAATCGCGGATCTTTTCAGAAATCTGGGCGCCACCTGGTTCGCGGGTCAACACCACTGAACGGTCAAGCGCTTGTTCTAATTGCGGTAACACCGCTTGTAAGACACTGGTTTTGCCAGCGCCATCTGGTCCTTCAAATGTGATGAATCTCCCTGCCACAACAAATCGCTCCTGTCTGATACGTTTAGTTTACTGGAATCTGGTAATAATTAACAGCAAAAAGCGCCCGGTCACCCGTACGCCTTTTACAAGTTTGCTTGATGTAATTGTTCCGCGGCCATTTCAGAAACCAAGTCGCCTGACACTTGCCGCACCCGCGCTTCCCGGTACAAAAAGTCAAACAGCCCGGCTTGCAAGTTATATTGCGACTTGGATACCGCATCGACTTCCCGAAAGGTTGCCAAAAGTTTGCGTTCATGCGTCATTTGATCCCGCACGCGGTAAACGGTGGTCATCAATTCGCGATCAGCTTCAGTTTTCAATTGTGGTTTCTTTTTGAAAAACATCTTTGGCCTCCAAAAACTTCTTTTGATGCTACCGGCTAGCGCCGTTACAAGGTTTTGAAATTTGGACTCCGACTGGCTCGCCGCTACATAGTGAGGGTCCGAATCGGAGCTAACTTGAGTCACTCGCTACGCTCCTGACCCAAGTGGATCTCCACCTGCGGCTTTCCGTAGACGATACTCGCCAAATACATGGAAATCTCACTATGTATCGGCGGCCAGCCTCCGTCCAAATTTCAAAACCTCTCCACTCTGCTAGCACCTGCCCGCAATGGCAACGAATTGCTAGTATGAAGCTAAATCGTTCAGAAATCTGTGCGCGGAGAGGGTCAGGCATCGCGGAGGTGACTTGGACAATTGCCTGTGGTAGTGAAATCAAACGAGACGCCGCTTTTTGGCGGCTTGCGCAGATTTCACCGGCAAATCTTGAAACAAAGCGGTTTTCTTTGGTTCAAGATTTAGGCGGAAGAACATCGGCGGTTTATGCCGATTTCTGTAGCCGGCCGCACGGCAACTTGTCCAAGTCACCGGAGTGATGCCTGACCCTCGGAGCTCACAGATTTTCAAGCCGTTAGGCAATCGGGTTAAATTTCAGTACGCCCTTCGACAGCTTTTAAAAGCGTCATTTCATCCGCGTATTCGATATCTGAACCGACTGCCAAGCCGTGGGCCAAGCGAGTGACTTTGATTTGCGCCGGCTTGATCAAGCGGGCAAGGTATTGCGCCGTGGCTTCACCTTCTGGCGTGGCATTGGTCGCCACGATCACTTCATGCACTGCGGTATTGTTTTGCAGACGCTTGATCAAGGATTCAATGTTCAAATCTTCTGGCCCGCGGCCTTCGATTGGGCTGAGCACACCGTGAAGCACGTGATATAAGCCATGATACTCATTGGTGCGATCAAAGGACATCACATCTTTTGGCTGTTCAACCACCAGGATCGACTTTTGATCGCGCGTCGGGTCGCTACAGATCTCACAAGGATCTTGTTCCGTGATATTGCCACAAATCGAGCAATAATGTAATTTCGTGGAAGCATCGATCAAGCTGTCAGAAAAAGCTTTGACGTCTGATTTGTCCATATCGATGGTGTAAAACGCTAAGCGGGTCGCCGTTTTGCTCCCAATACCTGGCAGTTTCATGTAACTATCGATCAGTTTTTCAATAGGTGCCGGATATTGCATAAATTACCTCACTACATACCTAAGCCGCGGGAATACTTACCCATTTTGCTTTGGGTTTCTTTGTCGATGTCAGCCATCGCAGAGTTGACGGCTTCAATGATCAGATCTTGCAACATGTCAGGATCGTCTGGGTCAATGGCTTCTGGTTTGATTTGGATATCTTTGAGCTTCTTGTCACCAGTAAAAGTCACTGTCACCATGTCAGACGCAGAAGTGGCGGAGAATTCGCTTTGGTTCAGCGCTTCTTGATCCGCCATCATTTGCTTTTGCATTTTTTGCATCTGCTTCATCATACCTTGCATATTGCCCATGCCACCACGCATCATATTAAAAATCCTCCTATTAATCGTCTGTTATCGTAATATTGTTTTCATCCCCGAACATATCGGTGATGGTTTTAACGACTGGCGGGGTCGTTGGTTTCGCCGGCTTTTTCGCTTTAGCTGGCGCGCCATTGGTTTGTAAATATTCTTTGCGCAAGTTCGGCCAAGCGGCAGATTGCACTAACACGATTTCATATTGCTTTTGCGTCAAGCGCTGCAAGCTGTCTTTGAGCTCTGCCATCAAGGCGTCGTCTTGTTCTGCGCGTTCGACTAAAATGTCATAGTCGAAGCTGACGATCACACCATCAGGGCTAGCCGCAACTGGCTCTGAGATTTTCATCATCGCGCGCTTGGAAATCGAGAGCATGTTCAACAGATCTGGCCAAACATCTTTTAACGCGTCGAGGTCTTTGCGCGTCGCTTTGCCTAAAATCGGATAGATCTTGGCAATATTTGGTTTGTAACCACCAGATTGATGGCGCTTGACTGGTTTTGGTGCAGGCTTTGCGGCGACGCCAGTTTGTTTCAAAGAAGAAACGGTTTGTTGAAGCTGTTTAATTTGTTGTTGTAAGGCTTCAACATCTGCACTAGGCGCACTCGCCGTTTGTGCTTGTGACTGAGGTGCGGGTGCCGCCGGCGTCGGTTCACCTAAACGCACGGTCGCTACTTCCAAATAAATCGTCGGATGGTTGGTCAAACGCAATTGGCCTGACGTTTCATTCAACACCGCGATCATACGCGCTAAGCGATCCGCATCAAAGGCTTGGCTTAACGGTTTGAAGTGTGAATCGATCAACTCGGTTTCCGTATCGGCTAACAGCGTTGGGGCTTGTTGATACACCATCAAATCCCGCAAATACGAAATCAAATCTTCGATCAAGCGGCCAGCGTCTTTGCCAGCAGCTAACAAGCTTTCCACTGTGGTCAACGCTTTGGCCACATCTTGATCGTGGATCGCTTGTAAGTATTCGCCGAGTTGCGCCGTGGCCACACCACCGGTGACATCTAACGCATTTTCAACCGTGACGTGGTTTTGGCCAAAGGATAAGACCTGATCCAAAATCGACAAGGCATCGCGCATCCCGCCTTCTGCAGCCCGCGCGATCACAGCTAACGCATGATCGTCATAGGTGATCTGCTTGTCATCGAGCACGGTTTCCAAGCGCCCGACGATGTCTTCGGTGGTAATGCGGCGAAAATCAAAACGCTGCGTCCGTGAAATAATGGTTGCCGGGATCTTTTGTGGCTCAGTAGTCGCTAAGATAAATACCACATGCGCCGGTGGTTCTTCCAACGTTTTCAACAAGGCGTTGAACGCGCCAGTCGATAACATATGCACTTCGTCAATGATGTAGACTTTAACGCGCGCCATGGTCGGGGCATACTTGGCTTTATCGCGGATATCACGAATTTCATCCACCCCGTTGTTAGACGCGGCATCGATTTCGATCACGTCAGTCATTGAGCCGTTGGTGATTGCTTGGCAGATCTCACAGGTGTTGTCCGGTTCGCCATCTTGCAAGTGCAAACAGTTTAACGCCTTCGCCAAAATTTTCGCAACAGAGGTTTTCCCTGTCCCGCGCGGCCCACAAAATAAGTAGGCGTGGCTCGTTTGTTTGGTGATCAACGCATTTTTCAGCGTTTGGGTCACGGCGGTTTGGCCGATCACGTCGCCAAAAGTCTGCGGGCGCCACACGCGGTACAATGCTTGATAGCTCACTGGCAACCATCCTTTCTTGGTTTAATTCTACCATTGAAATAGAAAAAGGCCACCTGGTAAGGTGACCTTGTTAATAGGCTTAAAAACTTAAGGCACATGGTTAACGATCCTTAGTGCTGCTTCCTTCCGGACCTGACACGATTCGAAAAGCTGCCATTGCCTCAAGGCCTTTCGGCAAGAAATATTATACCGCATCCCTGAAGATTTGACCAGCCCATTCGCATAGCTCATACTGACAACAATCTAGAAAGAAGGCCCACGATTTTGTCTATTGAAACGAAGCTTTTACAACACCAAACTTTGACCACAGCGCGGTTAACCATACGCCCAGTCCGCTTAGCTGATGCCGACATGTTCTTGCAAGTAGGTAGTGACCCAGAAAATAATGAATTCACGATTCGCTACGCAAATGAAGAAGCCGTACTTGAAGCTTTGGCCACTTACTGGATTGGCCAGCCTTTAGGCAAATTCACGATTGCGTTAAATGACCAACCCATCGGCGCCATAGACTTGCATTGGACGGATTGTTCTGCCGAAATCGGATATTTCTTAGATAAACGTTACTGGCATCATGGGTATGCGACTGAAACTGCGCAAGCGTTAATGAAATTTTGCTTCAACACATTAAAGTTGTTACGCGTTGAAGGCCGCTATGATGCGCGCAATCCAGCCTCTGGTGATGTCCTCTCACGCCTCGGTATGCATGAAGAAGGCCGCCTGGTGAATGAGCGCCTCGCCGATGGCATTCCAGTAACTACCGTGATCATGGCCAAAACGTGTTAAGCCTTTTGTGCTTGTTTTTTGGCGAGTTTGGCAGCTTTGCGTTTTTTGCGAATCGCTTGGAAAAAAGATTTTAACAACTGCGCTGCTTGCTCTTCATCGATGCCAGCTACCACTTTAACTTGATGATTGAAGCGCGTATCTTCTAATAAATTGCCAAGCGATCCAGCCACACCAGCTTTGGGATCTTTGGCGCCGTAATAACAGGTGCGAATGCGACTATTGATCATCGCCCCAGCACACATCGGACAAGGCTCAAGCGTCACGTACAAATCGCAATCTTCCAAACGCCAAGAACCAAGCGTCATGCAAGCTTCTTGAATGGCGAGGACTTCGGCATGCAGCGTGGAATCTTGACTGTGTTCACGCAAATTATGCCCGCGGCCGACGATTTTGCCATCATGCACCACCACGGCGCCGATCGGGACTTCGCCGATGATCATCGCGTCATGTGCTTCAAGCAACGCTTCTTGCATGTAATCTGTCATGTGTTAGACCTCCCCACATCTCAATTCAAAACGTGTTAAGATGATTGTAAGCGATTCACAAGGAGTAATCTTATGGCCTCACTACAATCAGTGCTTGAACAATATTTTACAGTGTATCATACCCCACCGTTTCCTGCCGACGCCTATGAGCTCGTCGTCGATGGCATGCCACTCGCTGTCGCTGGTGACCTCAGTGAGCGCGAAGTGGCCTTATTAAAAACGCTCGCCCCACAGCCTGCCAGCCGTAACCCTTGGGCCCAATTTCTGGTCGGGTCAGGGTCAATCCCTGCCAACGGTGTGGTGCGCTTGGTGCAATTCAACACCTCTGCTGCGCCAACGCAACCGGCGTTATGGTTGGACGCTTTATTGAGTTTGTTTTCTGGCGACGTCACCGGCTTTTGGCTGACGCCGACGCATGCGGTGGTCGTCGAACCCCAAACCGCCACGCCATTAGACCAATCCGGTTTGTTGTCGATTTTAGACACCCTGGATCCAGACTTTGATACACAAACGCGCGGCTATCTGGGCCAATTCTGGGCCGTCAACGCCACCTTGCCAGCGATTTTTGCTGAAGAACAACGCTTAGCTGCCGCCAGTGATGACCGCTGTGCTTGCTTAGCCAACTCAGCATTAGCTTATTACACCAGCAAAGCCCGCCGTGATTCCCCATTATTAGGCAACTTGCGCGATGCCATCACCGAAGATGCCGAAATGCGTCCAGTGATCGTCAGCTTGTATGAACACTTAGGCAACTTGACGGCCACTGCCAAAGCCTTGTACATTCACCGCAACACCTTGCAGTATCGCTTGGACAAATTCCAACAAACAACCGGTTTTTCATTGCGGCAAATGGATGACTTGGTATTATGTTACCTGCTGGTGCAAGGCGCGTGAACCCTGGGTGCGAAAATTTAGCGTGGATTTAAAAATAACCGCGGCTCGTTTTCATCGAGTCGCGGTTTTCGTTTATGCTTTGGTGGCTTGCAGGATGTAATAGCCTTTGTCTTTTTTCACGATTTGGGCATTGCCGAAGGTTTCCGCCATTAATTTCTTGGCAGAAGGCGCACCTTGCTTCTTTTGTAAAACAGCGTACAGTGAGCCACCTTGGTTCAAATGGTCAAAAGCTCCAGCTAAAATTGCTGAAACCGTCGCTTTGCCGGCGCGGATCGGTGGATTGGTGACGATCGTATCAAAAGTCCCGTCGATTTGATCATAAACCGAGCTTTCGATGATTTGGATATTTTGAATACCGTTGGCGTCTGCGTTGCGCTTAGCCAAAGCCATCGCACGCTCATTGACGTCTGACATCACCACATCAAGGCTAGGTTGGGCTTTGGCGAGACTCAAGCCGATCGGCCCCCACCCGCAGCCAACGTCTAACAAGCGGCCTTGTGGTTGCGTCTCAGCGACTACTGCGATCAACGCCCGGCTGCCATAATCAACGGTGTGCTTAGAAAAAACGCCATTGTCTGAAGTGAAATGTAAATCATGCCCAGCCAGCGTGAAGTCAAAGCTGTGTTCGTCATGGGCCAGATCTGGATCATTGGTAAAGTATTGGTTCATGTTAATCTCCTATTGTTGTTGTCTGGCTCTAGCGTACCTTACTCAAGACAGAAATAGAAGCCTATTTACCCACTTATGCACACTGTTTTTAAATGGAACTTGGATTTCTTTCTTAAGGTTTTCCTGAGGTCTTCAAAAAAGGTTATTTAACGATCTTCAAAGACTTGACACCCATACATTTTCTCGATATCCTAAAGAAACTGAAATGCCTGAGTTCCTATTCGGGTCGAGAAAAATCCTCTCACATTAGTTGAGAGGATTTTTCCGTTACGTCAAACTGAGCATGACAAAAAAGCCGCCGTGCGACTCTCCTAAGAGGATCACACGACGGCTTTTTGATTACCTAGAGGTAGAAATTACTTCAAGGTAACAGTTGCGCCAACGGCTTCAAGTTGTTCCTTGAACTTGTTAGCTTCGTCTTCAGTAACGTCTTCCTTAACAGCGGAAGGAGCGTTATCAACAAGACCTTTGGCATCCTTCAAGCCCAAGCCAGTGATGGCACGAACTTCTTTGATAACCTTAACCTTGGCTTGGCCAGGTTCAGTTAATTCAACAGTGAAGGAGTCCTTGGCTGCTTCGGCACCAGCGCCGGCAGCACCAGCAGCTGCAACAGGGGCAGCAGCGGTAACACCAAATTCTTCTTCGATTGCTTTAACGAGATCGTTGAGTTCCAAGATGGAAGCTTCTTTGATCTGGTCGATGATTGCTTGAGTATCTAAAGCCATGATTGTTTCCTCCAATTTATTGGGTTTTATGCAGCTAGGCTGCGAGTATTAAGCGGCTGGTTCTTCGTCCTTGGCTTCGGCAACGGCCTTGACGGCGTATGCGACGTTGCGGACAGGCGCTTGCAATACGGAAAGCAACATTGAAAGCATACCATCGCGGTCTGGTAACTTGGCGAGTTCCAAGATTTGGTCCAGAGTTGCGACTTTGCCTTCGATGAAGCCACCCTTGATTTCAAGAGCGTCGAATTTATCAGCGTACTTAGCCATGATGCGGGCAGGTGCTACAGCATCTTCATCAGAAAATGCAATGGCAGTAGGGCCTTTGAAGATATCATCCAAGCCTTCATAGCCGGAAATATCAGCAGCACGACGCAAGTAAGTGTTCTTGAGAACTTCCATTTTGACGCCGGATTCGCGTAACTCCTTACGAAGTTCGGTCACCTCATCAACGGTCAAGCCACGGTAGTTCACAACAACTGCGCTAGTAGCGGCCTCAAACTGCTTGACGATTTTGTCAACAGCTGCGGCTTTTTGTGCGAGAATTGCTTCACTCATTTGATTCACCTCCTGTAGTTTGGTTGAAGTTTTTGCAATAAAAAAACTCCATGTCCACCAAGACATAGAGGTATCTAATGGTTCCCGATACCACCTCGGCAGGATATTAAGGCTTGCGCCACCTGAGTCTTAGGCAGAGTGAATTAACACAAAAAGCATCGTACCATGTGGCCGATGCTTTCGTCAAGTAATTTTCTGAAATTGTTTGATTAATCTTCGACGCCGTTGACCAACGTCCAAGTTAAGTCAGCGGAGTAGTTGCCTTCAACGTTACCGGCAGGAATATGCAAGTGCACATTGGATGGATTGAAAGTAGCGCTAAAAGTACCGACGCCGGCATGATCCGCAGCGCCAACAATTTTTTGAGCAGCACCGCCAGTAGTCAATACGGCTTGTTGAGCAACTGGTGCAGCGGAGACGTTATTTTGATCGTCAGCCGCAACTGTGGCAGTATCAAAAGTCATTTGTGCAGATTTGATGGTCCGGTTAGTTTGAGCATCGGTGAAGTTAGAAGCAGCGACTTTTAACGTCCAGCCGTCTGCGAACCCGGGATTGGTAACGGTCACAGGCGCATCGATATTGTCGGCGTCTTTGTCAGTTCCGTTACTATTAATAGCTGTCGTCCCAAAGTTAATGTTTGGCGCATCACTGATCGCGACTTGTGCGCCATCAGCCATTTTTAAAGTGACTGATGCGTGTTGTGTAGTATCGGCGTGAACTTTAACTGGTAAAGCCACAGCGAAGAAAGTGGCCGCAACTGCAGAAAGCACAGTAAGGCGCACAAAAGAAAGATGCTTGATCATGATGATTCCCCCAAACCATAAATGACAAGTGTGTGTTCAATTAAAAATCTATGCTTTTATTATACCACGTATGGCAAGCAATAAGCAATGATAATATTAAAATATTTTTAGAAATGATGATATATTGTCGAGAAAATCGTTCAAAAGCATCCTCAAAAGCGCATTGCTTCTGATTAAAAATGACACGAAATTTTTCTTTTGTCCTTTAGGCACACCGGTTCATCACGTAAAAAGAACTTCCAAACATTTGGCGATTGACCGATGTTTGGAAGTTCAAATAATTTTCAGTCTACTTAAATTGTTGGTGCGTTGGTTAAGGTCCAAGTCAGATCCGCTTTATAGCTCCCTTCAACGTTACCAGCAGGAATATGCAACGTGGCATCAAAGGCAGTTTGCCAAATACCGACCCCTTGCCCAGGAAAAGCCATAAACATGTCGATGGGATCACCTTCAGCGGGCAGATTATATGATTGGACCAAAGGCCGCGTATTCGCAGGAAAACTATACTTGCCAGTGGTTGTGTCATAATCAACCGGTTCACTTTTTGTATCAGTGGTGTTGTTACTAGTTGTTGCAACGCCTGCGTCATAATTAGTCGTACCCTTGAGCACCCCGGCACCTGCAAATTTGTCATTACTGCTTAGATCTAAGCTCGCACCTTTAAGATAACGTGAACCATTCGCCGTTTCAAATCGGCCTACCTGTAACGTCACAGACCAGCCGTCACTTAAACCTGGGTTTGTCACTTGTAAAACGTCGCTTTGGTTATCAGAATAGGACAGCTTCGGGTTAGTTTCATGATCTGCATCAATGGTTGTTGAGGGAAAGTCAAAATCAGGCGCGGAATCCAAGGTAATATTACCGCCAGCTTTCAAGCTGATTGAAGCTTGAGTCGTTGCCGTGCGGGTATCAGTATCGGCCGCGTGAACATTCAAAGCGCCACTCATGGCGATGGCGATCACAAAACCAAAGCTAAGTTGTAAAATTCGCTTGAACATTCACACGATCTCCTTTCCTGAGAATAAAAATGACCCGCCACACAGCGGGTGAAGTTCCCCTGTGGACGGGTCGTCCTCCAAAGAGATCATGGAGGTGAGCAGTTTATCGATTTAATCGTTCCTGCCATTATTATATCTAGCAATTATCTCGCATGCAAGCGAAATTAACAGTATTTTGATAATATTTTTTGATTATTGAACCTACCAATCTGGTGATTAATTCGGCGCTTTGGTCAGTGTCCAAGTCACCGTTCCCTGATAATCCCCTGGCGTCGCATTCCCGTCGACTTGAACGAACAAACCCTTACCTGAATTGGAATCCGTGGCCACATTTTCATGGGTCCAATTATCTGTCACAGACGTCGTCCCCGCAGTGGTACCGGTATCGATCAACACGTCTTGATCAAGGTCATGTGACTGCGAACCATCTCGATAAACCAGTTTTCCTGATAATTCTTTTCCGGAATCGTCTTTCATCACGCTAGCTTGTGCCGCCAACGTCCACCCTGGGAAAAGCGTATTGGTCACATCCAGCTTGAATGTCTTCGATGCCAGATCCCAATCCTTGCCGTCTAGCTGTGCTTCATCGTTAAAATGGATCTCAGGATCAGCACTTAAGACAAACTTGCCAACTTTAATTGAAACTTGTTGGGAAAGGTTCCCGGCACCATCGATTGCCTGCAAGGTCACAGTGTTCGTTTTCGTTCCATCTAGTTTGGTAGCCAGCAGTTGTTTATCGGAAAGACCGCCATCATCAACGGCATCCGCATCCCCGGTTGGAATGTGCACAACATACGGGGCTTTAGCTTGTGGTGTCATGGCCAAACGCTGCATCTCACCGCCATTGACTGATACGTTCAAGCCCAAAAGCGTGCTTAACGTGCCTTTATCCGTTACATTCCCAGTCAAAGCAGCGGTCTTCCATCCAGAATAATCAACCAGTGAGCTATCAGGGTTGACCTGAAGCACTGTGTTAGCAGGTTGCTTCAATGGATTCAAGGTGACATTGTATGGCGAGTCTGGTTTCGCAGTATGCGCATCGTTGGTATATTGACTGCCATCATCAAGGTCAGCCTTTGATTGGACAACCTTACTGGTGACTTGCACGTTAAAAGTCACATCCCCATGCGCATACATTGAACCATTAATCAAATAACCGTTCTTGAGCTGATCAGCCGTCAGCTTTTGTGGCGTTGCGTTTTTACCAATTTTCACCGTGGCTGTCGCATGGTCGAGATCCAAGCGTTGTTGTTGATCAGGAGTGAAAAGCTTTGCTGAGACATCCGTCCAATCAAACGGGCTGGCAGGGTCGTACTTCAAGTTGAAGGTATATTCCAGCTTATCCCCACCAAAGACCGTTGTATCTTTAGCCGCTGGATGCGTTCCATCGCTACTGATCACGGTAAGATCTTTGACCTTAGTCGTTGCCGTTGCCAGATAAGCTGGCTTGATGATAAAGGCCGGCGAGTGATGCTGATGCTCAAGAGATTTGTAGCCTGGATTATTCACCTCGGTATTTGGGACATGAAATCGCATCTGGCCGGTCTGAAAGCAACGTTTGGAGCGTTGCGAATACTGACTGAGCGGAGAAGTTGGTGATCGATGCACCACGAACAGACCGACCCAGTTTTCGGCTCGACGCACGACCTATTCAGTTATTCAGTTCAGGTCGCCAACTGATGGACTTCGTCCATGAGCCGACTAAACCAGTTCTTGTAAACATAGTTAGTGGCTGGTGAATTAGCCCTAACTTTCAGGCAAATCCACGATAACTTTGTAATCAATCTTCACCGCAGTCTTATTCTTTTTGGCAGTAATCGAAATTGGTCTACTTAAAACTGCGAGAAGATTTTCCAAATTCGCCATGACCACACCAGTGTCTACGGCAACCGCAATTGTCTCTGCGGTCTTCTCTTTGACAAGATCCA
>NZ_AZEU01000291.1 GCF_001435035.1 Lacticaseibacillus manihotivorans DSM 13343 = JCM 12514 | reverse complement strand
CCAAAATGATTGCATCCAACATCCACCTGTGGCAGGTTTTTCAGGACGCTTTGGCGTAACTGCTCGCTAACAGTTTTGGCGGCTTCAACTGCCGGATAGCGTGTCCCCTTTTTGGACACAAAAACCGATTTCCAGAGAACGTAATACACTTGATAGCCGTGCGGGGTCTCCAAAATAGCAGTTGGCCAAATTTCGGGATCAAACAAGTCTTTTTTCTTGATGATGAATTGTTCTAAGAGATCTTGGTTGTAGTGTGGCTTATGATCGCCGAAGTCGGCGTCGACTACAAACGCATTGATTTGCTTGAGATTGTTTTCACTGTGTCCAACGACTACTTGGCGTCGATCATCTGAGTAGGTGCCATACCGGAATATATTCGGAGTCCAGTGAGAACATGCCTGGTTAGCTAACACCGCTTCTTCACTGGTTGCAATGAAGCCTCGCGCCTCAGTCAACGCTTGCTTCGTGCGCGTCAGGAAGATGGCGCCATGTGGGCGTTCCTCAGGAGATTGATCCAGAACAACTCGCTT
>NZ_AZEU01000290.1 GCF_001435035.1 Lacticaseibacillus manihotivorans DSM 13343 = JCM 12514 | reverse complement strand
CTTTTGAATACATAATGACATCATACCCGAAGTCCAGGTTTTTGTCCGCACGCCCTTTCCTACATTTTACGCCCGCCATTGACACCCAACAGGTCGAACAAGCGCAAGCAGCCTTATCCGCCGCCGAACAGGAAACTCATGTCAAAGCCTATACTCGAAAGAAAAACAAGAAATCAAACGAGAAGCTTGGCCGCGAAGTCGAAACCATCGAGAAGACGATTGATATTACTGATGAGCAACGCAAGTGTGCGCCAGGTTGGAAGTTAGTTTCAATTGGGCGTCGTGAGATGCGTACTAGTGCAACTTATGTTCCAGCGAAAGTAGTCAAAATCATCTATTACGTCCGGACTTATAAGAAGGTTCGAATTGACGGTGAAGGAGATCCAGAGTTTCTTCAAGCAAAGTTGCCTAACGCTGTCATTCCGCGCAGTGTCGCTACGTCCTCGATTCTTGCCAAGGTGATTCATGATAAGTATGAACTTGATGTACCATTGTATCGCCAACTTCAAGACTGGAAACGCATCGGGTTGATGGTAAGCGAAACGACGTTGAGCAATTGGATGATCGATAGTGCGGAATTGTTAGCGCCGATCTATGATCGGATGCATCAATGCTTGATCCGACAGAAGTTTCTTCAAGGAGATGAGACCCCAACTCAAGTTCTCAAAGAGAATGGCCGTAAGGCAACGGATAAGTCATACATGTGGGTTGCCCGCACAGTGCGCAAGAACGCCACCCCAATGGTGTACTTCAAGTATGATCCACACCGCAGTCAAAGCGTTGCCCAAGAACTATACGCAAACTTTAGTGGTGTCCTTCAATGTGACGGGTATGCCGGATACAACGGGCTGTCCATTGAACGAGTTGCCTGCATGGCACACGTACGTCGCAAGTTCTTTGAAGCAGCACGTGTCTCCAAGACGCTAGATACCAGTATTCCATTGAAGTTACTTGATGAGATGTTTGGGCTTGAAGCACAATGGCAAAAGCTGTCACCCAAAGCTCGTCGAAAACGTCGTCGTAGCAAGCTTTCCCCGTTAATGAAACGGTTCTGGGTTTGGTGTGATATGTGTGATGCCTTACCAAAGAGCAATATGGGTAAAGCTGTTGCCTATGCCGAAAGCATGCGTCCCTACGTTGATAGGCTAATGAAATATGGTGAGATGGACTTCAGCAATAACGCTTCGGAACGCAACATGAAAAGTTATGTTATGGGTCGAAAGAACTTCTTGTTTAGTACCAGCCCGGAGGGTGCGCGTGCTAATGCAATTTTGATGAGTACCATCGAAACGTGCAAAGCCAACGCAATTGATCCGATGACTTATCTTACGGAAGTTCTGGATGAAATGGCGCAATATCCCGAGAATCGAAAATTCGAATATCTGGGGCAGTATTTGCCGTGGAATTGGAAACAGTCATAAGAATTTGGCTTTATATCAAGATCAAAGCCCAGTATCTGAGAAGAAAAATCGCCTCTCAGATACTGGGCTTTTGATTATCAACCGTCATTTGGTTGGGTGCTTACTAAGATGTCATCGCGCAGTTTATACCGTTCCGATTACTCAAATAAGCGTCAAATAATGGAAATTTGTCAACTGGTGTTGAAGGATAGTTTTTATCCCTTGAAGGCCTTCC
>NZ_AZEU01000289.1 GCF_001435035.1 Lacticaseibacillus manihotivorans DSM 13343 = JCM 12514 | reverse complement strand
GGTCTGTTCGTGGTGCATCGATCACCAACTTCTCCGCTCAGTCAGTATTCGCAACGATCCAAACGTTGCTTTCAGACCAGCCAGATGCGATTTCATGTCCCCAATACCGAGGTGAATAATCCAGGTTCTTAGTGATTTTCTTGGTACTGCCATGCATCAGGCTACGTTTACGTTTCAGCTCGTTGATTTGATGTTCGTGCTGATCAGCTTTGGAAATCACTTCTGGTGGCAGTTGATATTGTTTGTTATTGGAATCATGATAGGCGACGTTGTTGGCCATGTTCCAGTCGATACCGATTGCTGGCTCTGCTTGAACATTGGCTTTGGCCTTTGGTTTAACATGCACGATTTGAAGTTGATAAGTGCCATCACCTTTTCGCTTCAACTTGATGATTTTGACGTCCGAGAAGTCATATTCGTTTGCGTTTCGATACAGGTGAAGGATGCCGAAGTTTGGCACTTTGATCACACAAGTTGAAAGAATTCGAATTGGGGTGTCCTTTTGAATCTCAACTGCCCGTGTTTTAGATTTTAAATTAAAGCGAAGGTGACCGCGTTTGTACCAACTATTATGATGCGGGTTCTTGTGTTTGCCACGCTTGTCTTTAATAATGTTTTGCTTGTACTGAAACTTAATTTTGGCTGACCAATTAAGGCCTGCACGCAAAAGCTTCTGATATTCAGTAAAATTAATGATCAGCGTTTGGAGAAAGAGTTGAGCGTTGTGCGACGACAAAAACAAGACTTTGACGTTCCAACGTTTGAGCTGATACTTCTCGCTCAAAAACATCTTGATAATGTGATTGATCAGCTCGTGTCGTTTAATGCCACTCGGTATATTACGATCGATATGCTTGCGGCCAAAAGTCTTGTACATATAATTCAACGAATAATTAAATAACTTATCTTGAACTAATAAGGAGCGCTCCTGTTTGAGAATTTGTTGGTATGATAATGTGACTTTCAACTTTTCGGTGAACGCAAACGTCTTGGAGCGACTGCGTTTTTCCTGTACCCAGGGCTCATCCATAATGAAATCTCCTTGAATTTGATGATTTAATTATAGCGAACAAGCGTTCAAAATTCAAACTAAAAAAAACAAAACAGTCTGTCTAAGCGCTAATTCTTCCCGGGAATGAATTCCTGGGTTTGCTTAGCTGACAGGCTAGATCAGAGTAATCCATACAACAACTTTCACGGACAAAGATTTCTCTTTTCTTGCTATTGTATTACCGGACACTTGTCAGAGCATAGTTATTATTTTCAAGAACAGTTGCATCACTTTCTGCGAGCTGATACGCTTTGGTTTATTGAGGAGGGGACAATTTGAACATGAAACGCATTTTTCACACCGCACTGGGGCTCATTGCGGCAGGATTATTCTTCACGACTAGTACCGAAGTCATTCACACAACGATCGGACACACGGAACCGAACACTGTGGTTTTGGCCTCGACCAAGAAGTCACGGGCTCGTCGCCATCACGCTATTTTGAAAAAGCTGGTCAAGTATACCGACGCGGAATCAGCTGGTCCCAACCAGAATTACTATTTCACCAATGGCAAGGCCAAACTTTCAGGATTTGCGAACCTGAAAGCCGGCGACTATCATTTTGCTAACGACAGCCGCCAACGCGCCAGGACAGCTAAAGCGGTATTAACTTACAGCCAATACAAAGCTTCGCAAGGCTCTCGCCAAGGCGAACCACTAGATCCAACCGCTTGGCCTGACAGCAACCCAGAAATCGGGATCACCTTTGCGCTGACCGGCCGCACTTACCACGGCTATTTATGGAATCGCAGCCACTCAATTGCCGACAGCTTACTGGGTAAATATTCTTACACTTCCAGCAATAATTTCACCACCGGCACCCGCTCGCAAAACGTTGGCGCCGATCAAAATGGCGGGATGCGCGCCGCCGAAGAATTAGTCGAAAACTACTGGGAAGCACACCCGAATACCAAAAATACCGTCCAATACGAAACCACGCCACTATATCACGCTAGCGAAATGATCCCGCGCGGCTCGATTGTCGACATCAAGTCTTCAGATAAGTCTTTGAATACCGAAATCGTGGTGATCAACTCGGCTGAAGGCGTGAAGATCAATTACAATACTGGCGCAAATAACGCCAAGCCTGTGGTCAAAACGACTCAGCACACCACCACGCAAACAAGTCACACCACTGCCACGAATCAAACCACTAGTCCACAGCAATCAGGCGGGTGGACCACTGCCGCTGAAGGCATGGTCTATGTCTCCGCCAGCGATAAATACTACACCCAAGTCACCAATCCTAACAATTATACTTATGAAAGCAAGGCGGATGCCATCTCTAGTGGCGCGCAACCAGCGGCTCGTGGCAATCAGTACGCTAGGCCTTAAATAAATAAACTGAACAAAGTCTTTAAACAAAGTGCCCGACAATTGATAGATTAAATGTCTATGAATCGTCGGGCACTTTAATTTCGTGTAAAAGGCTCAAATGTTATCCAAGTATTACCCTCGTTCAGCAGCTTCGGGCTTTTTACTGGTGATGATCCAACTCAAGACTAAGACGATCACCATGATCGCGGTAACGAAGTAAAAGCCAAGCTGGGCACCTTGCAAGGTTTGATGCGCGGTATTGGCGTGTGGAGCCATGCGCGCACCAGTTGCAAGTAGTGCAGCCATGATGGCAGTGCCGATCGAACCGGAGTATTGTTGCAACGTGTTATAAGCGGCATTGCCATCCCCCATTTGTTGCGGGGCCAACTGTTGCAACCCAAAGGTAAGCAAGGTGTTGAACATGAGGGCAAACCCGATCAAGTAAACGGTGAACAACCCAGTAATCAGCCCAACTGTCAGTCGATTTGCCAATAAGCTAAAGCTCAATGTGGCAATCACCAGCAGCACACTCCCAATGCGAACCAGGTGCTTAATACCGATCGAATCCATCAAGCGCCCTGCCAGTGGTGAAACGAACGCAGATACGATACTGCCGACGAGCAACATTGCCCCAGAAACCATTGAACTGGCCCCTAAAGTCAGCTGAGCAAAGTTTGGCAACAGGAAAGTAAAACCGATTTGACCAAATTGAATTAAGAAATAAATCGTAATCGCGAGGGCGAAAAAGTGATTCTTGAAAATGGTCACTTTCAAGATCGGATGAACAGACTTGACCGAGCGCATGATGAATCCGGCAAAAGCGAGCACGGCCACGATCAACGCCACGATGAAGCCAACGCTTGCCGGACCTGCAGTTCCTAACGTATTAGCGGCCAAGGTCAAGGCAATCAAGGCGATCAAAATCAAGGCAAACTGATCGATCGCAAACTTGGACTTTTGAACTGGAAATGGTTGCAACACATTTTTTGCGGCGATCAAACAAGCGATGATCCCAATTGGCAGCGTGATGATGAAAATCAACCGCCAAGTGGTGAATTCAACAATCGTGCCACCATAAGTTGGGCCAAGCGATGGGGCTAAGGCAATCACCATGCCAGCCAAACCGTTGTACATCCCCTGCTTGCGTTGCGGGATCTGGCGCATGATCAAGGCGAACACTAATGGCATGGCACAGCCAGTCCCGACGGCTTGAATGATCCGCCCGATCAACATGATCGGCAAATTAGTCGCCACCGCACACATAATTCCCCCGATGGCAAAAGCTGAGCCGGCAGTCAAAATGATACTGCGCGCCGTGAAGCGAGATTGAACGTAGCCGGCGATGACCATCGTGGCAGCGACTGCGAGTAAATATTCCGTCGTGACCCACTGCACCGCGTTCATTGACGTGTGAAATTGTTGCATCAAGGTTGGGAACGTGACGTTCATTGACGTTTCAACTAAGACCCCACAAAATGCCAATGCCGTGGTGCCAAAAATGGCTAATAAGGTCCGCGGGGTGACTTTTAATTGCTCTGTATCCAAATGATAAAACCTCCAATGCTGGTGTCTGTTTTCAAACTGATCATGCCATTTTTTCAAATCCGGTCGCAGTCGAAACGAGGGCAAAAAAAAACGGCCCTAAATGGCCGATTCCGAGTCTGCACTCGGGCGAGCAATAAGCCGGAATGGCGACCAGCTTACTACGATTCTGTTTTTTCATGTCGAATTGACATCCGTTTATGACTAACCGGTGGTTATTATATCGGTTGTTTTCAGAAAATGTCAAGTTTTTCTCTGAAAAAGCGCTTGAGCACTTCTCCAACTGGATAGAAACTCAAGCTAATTTCGTTGTTTGAGATACAAAATGCCGTTTCATCGCGGCATGGCGACTCTATCGACCTCTGAGTCGTGAACTGACTAATTGCTGATACAGCGTTAGTAGCGGTGCATCACGCGTAATGTCCGTTACACGCTGATCTAATAATTGATTGAATGTGGTAGCATGCTGCGTAACCATTTCATCGAGTAGAGCATACTTGTCCTCGTAGTGGTGATAAAATGTACTACGCGATACCATAGCAGCCTCGCAGATGTTAGGAACCGTTAGTTCACGAAATGACTTTTCGGCCAAACACGAAATACAGCCTGCTTGAATATCTCGTTCAGTCTTAAACTTTCTCGGATCAGTCACGTTTATACCTTGATGTAATTACCTACTTCCAACAGAGAAGGTTATTCGTCGTTAAAATACGATAATCGTCTACTTATTTCAAGAGTGAAGATTATTGTAAGTAACTCGTTCTAAAACCCGGGTCAAAAACAACTGAGCATTCATCCAATTTTGTAGGAGCAAACATGACGTATTCTGGTACAAACCCCACAGCAAAACAATCTAAAGAACTACTGGCAAATGCACTAGCACAGTTACTTAGTACAAAAAAGTTTACTCAAATTAGTATTAAGGAAATTTGCGAAGAAGCACAAGTTTCTCGACAAACTTTTTACAATTTATTTGATTCTAAAGACGACATATTACGCTACTATCTTGAGGCAACGATGAAAACGATGTTTGCCCCTCTTTGGCAAAAAAGAGATCAGTCTCCAGACCACTTGATCAACGTAACCATCAGATACGTTGAAACCAATCGTTTTTTTCTCCGCCTTCTGGTGGAAAACTCGTTACAATCAATGTTTTTACAAGCAATCCAATCCGGCATTACCGAACTAACCAAAAATGAACCCACCGACTACTCAGAATTTCGAAAAGCCTTTATTGCTGGAGGTCTGACACAGGCAATCATTCAATGGATTTATGAACCTCAAAACGTAAAATCTACTGAATTTTCAGAAATGCTTTCTGAAATGATTAAGACACTTCAAGAGAAACTTTTACGTTCTCTGGGTTATGTCTAAGTTAGCCTTATTTCATTGACGTTTTCATAGGATTTCTCCTACCATATACTAACAAAGCAACAAGAATACTAGGAGGCTTCTTCATGTCTAAACCGATGCAAATTTGGTTCAAAATTTGGCTATGCATCATTTCATTTCTTGCTGGGGGAACGTTCTTCACCGCAGTCACTGCCGGTGGTTGGATGCCCTGGCAACAAAGAATTATTGGCGTCTTTCTCGCCATTTTAGTGATTCACATCATAGAAGAAGGAACACTCCCTGGCGGATTTTTCTATATGTACAATACCTTGTTCAATCCAGATAATAAGCTGTACGACCGATACCCTATCAATCGTTTTTCTGAAATGATTGAAAACTTCTTAAGTGTGGTTGCTTGCACAATCTGTTTTTGGTCTTTCCCTAACACCTTGACTGTTATTCTCTGGTTTGCTGTCTGTCTTGTTGAAATTCCTGGTCATCTAGTTACAGGGTTAAAGACAAAACATGCCCTTGAAGCAAAGGGTAAGATCAAAAAGACCATTTACAATCCCGGTTTAGTCAGCGATATGCTTGGCTTCCTGCCGATGGCAATCGTCATGCTTTACAAGCTTGTCCGCTCTGGCACGACTTGGATTCAATGGATCGGTGGGATTATTCTCGGCGTTGTCATGATGTTGCTATGTATCCAAATTCCCGATAAGGTCTTCATGAATAAAAATACCCGGCCATTTTCGCGTCAGCTCTCTACCAAGATAACCATTCCCACCTAAAAGCAAAATTTCCGAGACCATATCGAGTCCTTCTATTCGTAGACATATTAAGTCCATAGACTCATAACATCTATGAATAGGTATCATTGTCAAGCAATTAAGTCATTTGATACGCAACAAACGACTTTCATATCACTGACTGGCCTTTGAAGTGGTGTGATGGCCAGCAATATCTTTCACCAGCAGGAATTTAAGCACTAGGTCATAGCCAAAATTGATGGAAAGCATGCTGGTCCTGGAAAGTGATCACATGTTAAATTACTTACTTAAGGTGTACGCGATGGAAAAATTCAACCATACGCGCCAATCTGGCATCCCTGGAAAGTTGGCCACCATCATTAACGAAAGTCCGTTTGGGACTACGTTGCAGTTCAGTTATGGGTCATATAAGCATTGTGTTTAACCCTCCTATTGGTGCATTATCATAATGCTCGCACCCAGTAGGTGAAAGCACAACACAGCGTAACCTCACGCTAGACGTGTGATTGCACTGTACTTTCATACGCGAATGAAATGACTCAAGTTTAATAAGACAGTCCAATGGCTCCTCGAGAACACAGTCGCCCCCCACAGGCGCTGGTAACCGAATTTATTCAAATGCTTAACCCTTGTATGCAAAGCCTCGTACGTCCCGCTGACTATGACGTCATGCAACAAGCGACTGATTGACTGTGTCATCGCGCAGTTTATACCGTTCCGATTACTCAAATAAGCGTCAAATAATTCC